>JAEEQV010000259.1:0-3728 GCA_016285445.1 Bacteroidales bacterium | reverse complement strand
GTGCCTTGTCGGCTTCGTCGAGAATATTCCGAAGTAGATTTTTTGCGAATTTCGTCCCACGGGCATGCGTAAGCGGACAACGCCCGTATGCGCCATACCACCACGCATTTTGCACAATCCAGTTTCCGTACAATTCATCATCGGTAAATACATCTGCAAAGTCAAAATTCACATCATCAATTCCTTGCATGCTTCCATATATTTCATAGAATTTCCGCATGAACTGAACCTTGTCAATATATTTTTCAACGTATAACGAATCAGAAAACAAAGCACACATCATTCGTTCTGGCTTTACATATTTTTCGTGCAACGCATTAAAGCGGTTTGTCCAGAGTGTGTCACTCATATAAACAGAAATTGTATCCCACGAATCGTTACAGATATATGCCATAAGTCGTTTACTCGATTCAGCGGTAATTGACAATTGAGGATTCATTGCTTGTAATTGTCTACAAAAGGCATCCATACTCATAATGCAACGTCCTGACGTAGAGGCTTTCACGTCTATTTTAGCATTACCTTTGAAAACATCTGGATATGATTGAACCATCCGTTTTGCAATTTCCATGTGTTGTTTAGCACCCGTTTGTGTCAAATCTCCTGCACGTTGATGTGCATCTACATATAATTGATGAACCCGTTTGCCGACAGATTTTCCCAATTCGGTCAATGCCTGTGCAGAATCTGCGCTAAGAAAAAGTTTATCAAAAAAGGCATAGTCACTTGCCGAATAATGATACCGAGAACCATGTCGTCCGTAATGACTGATATAGAACGGCTTATATCCCTTCGGTGCCGGAGTGTACTTTTCCTTTGGTGTCTGATACTTCAGATAATTACTGCACATTTTGTTTTTGTCGGCATATAATTCGTCTTTTATCGACTGACAAAAACCAGAAACGCTTATACAGACAGAAACTAATAAAACCGTCAACGACTTCATTTTCTCAAAGAATTAAAATTCCACACCCACCGGACAATGATCCGAAAAATTCAGTTCTGGCTGAATCCAGGCATTTTTCATTTTTTTTGCCAAACCGGTGCTGACCATATTGTAGTCAATGCGCCAGCCAAGGTTTTTCGGCTTGCAACCACCACGGTAGCTCCACCACGAATATTGTTCGGGCTGTGTGTTGAACTCACGGAAGCTGTCAACAAAACCACTCGCCACAAATCTGTCCATCCATTCGCGTTCGTTCGGCAAAAAACCAGACACGTCTTCGTGCTTTTCGGGGTGGTTGATGTCGATTGGTTTATGGCAAATATTGTAATCGCCTGAAACTATGATGTTTGGATGCGTCTTTCGCAACTCGTTCGTGTAGTTCAAAACCAGCTCCAAATATTCCTCCTTCTTCTCCTGACGCACGTCGCCCGAAGTTCCCGAAGGGAAATAGGAATTTATCAACGTAAAATCTTCAAAATCAAGACGAAGAAAACGTCCTTCACTATCAAAGAAATCGTTTCCGATTCCCTTTATGACATTCTTCGGTTTCAGTTTGGTGAACGTTGCCACGCCGCTGTAGCCCTTGCGCTCAGCCGCAAACCAATGAATTTCATATCCAAACATACGCAACATATCCACATCGACCTGTTCCTGCATGGCCTTAGTCTCCTGAATATGAATCACATCGGGCATCTCGGTTTCGAGCCACTCCATAAACCCCTTTGAAATTGCGGCACGAATGCCATTCACGTTATACGAAATCAGTTTCATTACATTTTCTATTTTTACAAAAATACGTTTTTAAGATTTTTTTCTTCCCTTTTCTTTACATTTATTCAAACGGAATCAAAAAAGAAGGCATTCCCATCGCATAGCAACCTATTTCATATACTTGATATGAAGCAACAATACCTTTGTCCGTCACGTATAAATTTGAAGGGAAAGGAATCTTATTATCGTCCAAAGTAAGCAAATCAAACAATTCTTCGTCGGATGAAACTTCAAAATATTGTTTCAATCCATTTTTTATAAGTTCTTCCTGTTTTTGTTTGTCATACTTATCAAACAAGTCGGAATCATAACGGTGCCCTGTTTTCTTATTGAACGTCGCACCTACATACACATAGGAGCCATGTGCACCGTACATATACTCATAATTACTGAAACTCATTGTCACCAACGTGTCGTTTTCATAAAGGCGTGAAACCTTATATTCTTGTGACAGAGGCTCGTCAAGCACAACGTCGGGCTCAAAATAAAACACGTCGTCCGCCAAATTTTCTTTCATTTTTTTCACATTTGCATCAGAAAAACGTTTTGCCAACGTGGGAATCTCGTCTTTCAAGGCATACAAGGAATCACAAAACAATTGACAAATCCATGAATTAACGCTATCGCATAAAACAGGAAACTGTTCATTCTCAGACTTTGGCATCCACTGACAATACAGTTCAGTTTTATAAAGATTTCCCGTATTATTCGCATTGAGAATCGAATCACTAAGTTCCACGTTATGAAAAACGATAGTACATGGCGTTTCTATTTTTTTCTGCGAAACGTTTTCAACACTGTCGGAAGACGATTCCTGCTTAGGTTTGTCGGACGAAGTACACGCAACGACATTCAACAGCAAAAAAGCAATGATAACACAATATGATTTTTTCATAACTCAGTTTTTACAAAAATAAAAAAGAAATGTTTTACGAACTTTCTCCAACAACAATTTATTTGGAAACTGTTTCTTATTTTTGTAAAAATTTCAAGCTATGGCTCAAATTGAATTAACAAATACGCAGTTTCAAAATCTCCTTCAACTTGCCTATTTAGGCGAATGGGTCTTGCAAGCATACGAACCTGCCGACAATGCCGGAGAAATCGACTCCTTGGAACAAAATCTCTATGCAAGTGCCTATCGACAAGGCAACGATGACATAGAATATGACAAAAAACTGGGTGGATACGTACCTTGTCAAGAATTTGAGGAAGATTGTGACAAAATCATCGAAAAATACGACGAACACACATTCTGGGAAGAACTCATCATTCGTATGGCAAATCGTGACTTGCAGAAAGCAGGGAGCGACAAGTTACCAGCCAAAGAATTTGAAAGAAAGCAAAACGAACTCATTCAAAAATATGAGAAAGAATTTGCAAAAAACGGCATTGCAAATCTAAAATTGACATAACAAATCTATGAAAGGACTTGTTTTAAAATCGACGGGAAACATTTACAAAGTCAAACAGGAAACGGGCGACGTCATAGAGTGTCGAATCAAGGGAAAACTTCGGCTCAACGGCATTCGTAGCACCAACCCCATTGCTGTGGGCGATTATGTCATTTACGATTTAGAGAACGAAAATTCTGGTCTTATCACTGACATTGCAGAACGCAAGAATTACATTATTCGCAAAGCGTCGAATCTCTCAAAAGAATCACAGATTATCGCCGCAAATGTTGACATGGCATACATTGTTATAACAGTTCATTCACCCAAAACTTTGTTGCAATTCGTTGACAGATTTCTTGTTACGGCAGAAGCCTACGACATTCCGTGTACCATTCTCATAAACAAATACGATTTGTTTGAATCCGAGGAAGACCAAAAGACAATAGAGGAATGGAAGGAAATCTATCGTCTGGCTGGTTACGAAACTCTTTGTATTTCCACAAAAACAGGTCACAACATGGATGAACTACAAAAGCGTCTCGCAGGCAAAGTCTCCGTACTTTCAGGCAATTCCGGCGTGGGAAAAACATCCATCATAAAGGCAGTGACAAATC
>JAEEQV010000258.1:0-3754 GCA_016285445.1 Bacteroidales bacterium | reverse complement strand
TTCAACGTGCGGGTCATTGATTCTTGCCCAATTACGGTCGCAAACGTCGCTGGTCTATATTTTCGTGCCGATACAATGAAATTTTCCATATCACAAATATACGAAAATTGCTTTTACAACCTACGTTTTTTGTTTTTTCTTTTTCGCAGCGGGAAAAAGAACGTTGTTAAGAATCAGACGGTATCCTGGCGAATTTTTGTGATTGTCCAAGTTGGTTGGTTGGTCGCCTACGTAGTGGCGATAATCTTCGGGGTCGTGACCGCCGTAGAATGTCCATGTGCCTTTGCCGTATGTCCCGTGAATATATTTTGCCTCTTTCGCCGATTTCAGTTCGCCCATAATCGTTGTGGTAGCCTTGATTAAATCCTCGTTAAATGCCGTCGTTTGCCCCATAAATCCCTTGATGATATTAGTGTGGTTTTGACATAGCATTGTCGGCACGGGGTCCCATTTTGCCGAAAATTCAAAAAGTGTGAAAAAATCCACGTTCTCGTTGACTTTGCGTGTCTCGGTAACGTCAATGTCGGAATATTCGTATTCCATAGGATTGCGTTTGAGCGTGAAGTTCTGAAACGCAAGGCATTTTGAGTAGTCCAGTTTTTCCTGGGCTTGCGGGTTGGCAGGGTCGCCGTCGAACATACTTTCACAAATATCGACGTTTTCGGCGGCGAGTGCTATGTCGAACGAGTCAGTTCCCGAACACATCGCAAAGAGAAATCCGCCATTTTCCACATAGAGTTTAATTGTTTTGGCAACATATAATTTTAAGTCCGAAACTTTTGAAAAGCCGTATTTGCGTGCTTCCGCCTCGGCATTTTTCTGTTGCTCAACGTACCAAGGGGCATTATGGTAACTTGCGTAGAATTTGCCGTATTGTCCCGTGAAATCTTCATGGTGCATGTGTAGCCAGTCATATTTTGACAATTCGCCATTGATGATTTCGCCGTCGTATATCACGGTGTAGGGAATTTCGGCGTAGGTGAGCGCCAAAGTGACCGCATCGTCCCACGGCAGTTTGTCTTTGGGAGAATACACTGCCATTTTGGGTGCTTTTTCAAGTTTCACCGCGTCCATGTTAACATCGTTTGACGAGACTTCTGCCAATATTGACGATACTTTCACGTCGGCAATGATTTCGTATGAAACGCCCCGAATGTCACATTCTTTCTTGATGTCGGGATTGTATTCTATGAGGAAACTTCCGCCACGGTAGTTCAGCAACCAATCAATGGTGATGCCGTTTTGCAATACCCAATACGCTATGCCGTATGCTTTGAGATGGTTTTTCTGACTATTGTCCATGGGAATTAGGAAACCAAATGCAAAGCAGAGATTATAGGCACACGTAAGCAATATGGAAAACAGAATCTTTTTCATTTGTTAAAATGGCATAGGTGCTTCGGTAGATGCACCACCCAATGGATTTTCGTTAGTGTTATTTCCTGCAAAAGCATTTGCTTCGTTAGAGAGCTTTGATTTCTTGTATTCCATTTCTTCGAAATCAAATTTTTGATTCTCAATAGGTTCGTCAGGATTTGTCGCTGAAAAAGTTGTTTCTACATCTCTAAATTTCATGAATTCGCCGATGAATTCCATCTCAACGTAACCATTGGCTCCGTGACGGTTTTTCTCAATGATAATTTTTGATTTCCGGCTGATGTCGTTTCCTTCGCTATCCACGTTGCTTCTTATTGCTTTGGCTTCACGGTGGATGAATAGCACCATATCGGCATCTTGTTCAATTGCTCCCGATTCACGCAAGTCGGATAGTTTCGGCTCCTTGTCGGCTCCTTGACGGCCTTCCAACGAACGGTTTAACTGCGACAAGGCAATGATAGGAATCTTCAACTCCATTGCGATAGACTTGATTTGGCGAGAAATGTAACTTACTTCTTGTTCACGAGCCAATGTCTTGCCCGAGGTCATAAGTTGCAAGTAATCGACCACGATACATTCCACCGCATTTTTCTCGACAAGGCGGCGGCATTTCGAACGAAATTCGTAGATAGAAATACCAGGGGTGTCGTCGAAGAAAATTTTTGCGTTTTCCAGGCGCTCTTTTGCCGTAAGTAGTCGGTCTAATTCCGTTTCGTTGAGATTTCCCGTACGAAGTTTGTTCTGGTATAGTTCCGCTTCGCCTACCAACAAACGGGTAGCAAGTTGTTCGCAACTCATTTCAAGAGAAAACATTGCCACGGAACGCCCATAATCCATTGCCATATTTCTCAGCATGGTCAGCACAAATGCTGTTTTACCCATACCTGGACGTGCGGCAATAACAATCATATTACCTTCCTGCCACCCCGAAGTAATGGCATCGACCTTGGTAAAGCCCGTTGGCAGACCGATGATGGTTCTCTTTGCGTCGCGGGCAACGAGAACTTGGTCATAGACATTGGCAACAACGTCCTTGATGTTTTGAATAGAACGTTTCTTGAGACTTTGGTCGGTAACGGTCATGATGTTTTTTTCGGCGAAGTCCGTCAACTCCGACAATTCACATTCGGGAGAAAACGCCTTTTCGCAGATTTGAGACGAAACGCTAATCAGTTCTCGTTGGATATATTTTTCTACGAGAATTTTAGTGTGTGCCTCGACATTTGCCGACGATGAAACTTTCATCGTCAAATCAGAAATATATGCAGGACCACCAATGGTGTCTAATTCGTTTTGGGCATTGAGTTTGTCAATCACCGTCATAAGCGTAATGGGGCTTGCCTCACGGTACAAACTATCCATTACTTTAAAAATAATTTGGTGCTTAGGAATGAAAAAAATCTCGGGTTTTAGGTAGTTCATTACGTCGGGAATTGCATCCTCGTTAATGAGCAACTGACCTAATACGGTTTCTTCCAACGATTCCGAATAGGGAGGAACTTTCCCAGCGTAATCAACGCTTACAACCACTTCTCTTGGTGGATATTTTGAATTGTTTGCCATACATTTTTATTTTTACGACACAAAAATATGGAAGTCTTTTGTGGTCTGCAACGTGAAAATATAAACAACACGATGTTGGTTGATTGTTAAAAAACAGTGTTAATCCACTATACACGCGTCCTCGAACGAAAATCCGTTCAAAAAGTCGTGGATGTTCATTCTACGTTTCCCTTCTATCTGAATCTCAATAGGTTGAATGAATCCATCTTGAGTAGTGATGGCAATGGAATTATTTTTATTAACAATGACACCAGTTGGTAGCGTGTGATTTTCTATAATACAATGTGCCACAAAGATTTTGAACACCGAAATCGTGTCGTTTTTCTTAATTTGCGTCCACGCTCCCGGATAGGGGGAAAAACCTCGAATATGATTGTTAATGTTTTCAGTAGAATTGTTCCAGTTGATTTTGCATGTATTCTTGAAAATCTTTGGGGCAGGTTTTAGTTCCGATTCATTTTGAAACAAGGTTTTTTGGTCAATGCCTTGTGTCTTGCCATTTTCCAACAATTGCAATGTTTCCAACAAAAGTAGCGAACCGCTTTCCTGTAATTTGTCGTGAAGCGTGCCGGCAGTTTCGTCGTCGGCAATGGCAACTTCTTTTTTAAGAAGAATGTTACCCGTGTCAATCACCTCGTTTATCAAGAAACTTGTTACCCCTGTTTTTTTCTCACCATTGATAATTGCCCAGTTAATTGGCGCGGCGCCACGGTATTGTGGTAGGAGAGAGGCGTGAATGTTGATTGTGCCGATTTTGGGGATTTGCCATACGACTTTTGGCAACATTTTGAATGCGACCACTACAATCAAATCA
>JAEEQV010000257.1:0-3755 GCA_016285445.1 Bacteroidales bacterium | reverse complement strand
TATATGGCGGACTTTCGGCAGTGGCGTGGACCGATGTCATTCAGGTGATATTACTGGTTCTTGGCGGCATTATCACCACCATCTTTGCACTGAAAGCAGTAACGCCCGAATCATCTGTTGTGAGCGGCATAGAACACATTGCCGATGTTGCAAGCGACAAATTCGATTTGATTCTTTCACGTGACAATCCAGAATATTCAAACCTTCCGGGCATTTACGTGCTTATTGGCGGCTTATGGGTTGCAAACTTGTATTATTGGGGATTCAATCAGTACATTATACAACGTACATTGGCTGCGAAATCAATTTCAGAGGCACAACACGGAATTATTTTCGCTGCATTTCTCAAAATGTTGATACCGTTCATCATTGTAATTCCAGGCATTATTGCGTGGGTTATGTATAGCGAAGGATTTGCCGGTTCCGCCGACGCATTTGAATTGGCTGACGGTTCGCTGAACAACGACAAGGCATTTCCTTGGCTTATAAGCACCCTGCTCCCTTCAGGTCTGAAAGGTCTCGTACTTGCGGCACTTGCCGCGGCAATAGTTTCCTCGCTTGCGTCAATGTTAAATTCCATTTCAACCATTTTCACAATGGACATTTACAAACCATACGTCAATCCGAATGCCGAATCAAAACGATATGTGAACGTAGGGCGAATCACAGCCCTCGTCTCGCTTGTTGTTGCGGTAGCTCTCTCGCCACTGTTAAGCAGTATGGATCAAATGTTCCAATATATTCAAGAATATACGGGATTGGTAAGTCCCGGCATTTTAGCGGTGTTCATTCTTGGCTTGTTTTGGAAAAAAGCCACAAACAAAGGGGCTATCTGGGGAATTATTCTTTCTATACCTATTGCATTGGCATTCAAGATTTTACCATTTGAAATGCCATTTATGGACCAAATGTTCTATACATTTATCATTACAATGGTAATTATAATGATGATTAGTCTGACTTCGTGCGAAACCGAAGACGACGAGCGTTGCATCCCATTGACGGCCGATTTGTTCAAGACCGACAAGGTGTTCAACGTTTGTGCATCCACAATTTGTATTCTATTGGTTGTTATCTATTCCATTTTCTTTTAACTTCTAATTCTTCATTTCAATGGATTCAGAATTATATGGATATTTACCTGACGGCAAGGAAGTGTCACGTTTTACAATAACAAACAAAAACGGTGTTTCGTTGTCGGCCATAAACTATGGCGGAATCATTACTTCCATAATGACACCCGATAAAGAGGGTAAATTTGGCAACATTCTCTTTTCTTACGACACATTGGAACAATATCTTGCCGATACAAGCTACGTTGGAGCCGTTATAGGGCGCTGTGCAAATAGAATAGCAGGAGCAAGTTTCATTCTTGATGGAAAACAAATCAACCTGACCAAAAACGAAGGCAATAACTCATTACACGGAGGACGAAAAGGATTTAACACAAAATGGTGGCATATTCAGGAAAAACACGTTCGCGAAGGCAACGCTCTTCGTCTTACGGCTACAAGTTTCGACGGAGAAGAAGGATATCCGGGAAAACTGAACATAGAATTTTTATATATAATAACCGATTCCGACGAATTAATTATTCGCTCTAACGCCACTTGCAACAAAAAGACCATAGTGAATCTCACCAACCACCTGTATTTCAATCTTTCGGCAGGATGCGATGCCACAGTTGAAAATCACCTATTACAAGTAAAAACAAATTATTTTCTTCATCTCAACGAGCAAAAAATCCCCGATGGCGACTTTGTATCAGTGGAAGGGACTCCCCTCGATTTTCGGAAACAAAAAACAATACGGGAGGGATTAGACCTATCGTACGAACAAATTGCCGTAACAGAAGGCATTGACCATTGTTTTTTGGTACCAACGGCAAAAGATTATGTGGTTCACTACGAAGATGCGACCAGTGGCAGAATTCTTGAAATCACGACTCAAGAGCCAGGTATTCAAATTTATTCGGGAAATTTTCTCTCAAGACAAAAATATGGAGCCATAGCATTTGAGCCACAGCATTTTCCCGATGCTGTTCATCACAAAAACTTCCCTACAATTGAGCTGCGACCAGGGCAATTATTTTCTTCGGAAACAGTATATTCGTTCAAAGTACGAACGAACTAAGGAGAAAAAAATACCCCTTGACTACATAAAATTGCAAAATATGTCATACATTTGCCCCGTCAAGTGGAAAGATTTGAGTTGATTGCAACCACAAAAAAAAATGCTAAAACAGCAGTGCTGCATTTACCTTTCTTTCCCATAGTATTAATTTTTAACAAATAAATTATGGGATATTTATTCACATCAGAATCAGTTTCAGAAGGTCATCCTGACAAAGTGGCTGACCAAATTTCAGACGCAATTCTTGACGCATACCTAAGTCAAGATCCTAATTCGAAAGTTGCGTGCGAAACGTTGGTAACAACAGGTTTGACGGTATTAGCCGGCGAAATCAAGACCAAAGGCGTGGTTAACGTACAAGAAGTTGCTCGCAAAGTCATCAATCAAATTGGGTACAACAAATCGGAATACCAGTTCGACGGTAATTCCTGCGGTATCCTTTCGGCTCTTCACGAACAATCGACCGACATAAATCAGGGTGTGGAACGTGCCAATCCTGAAGACCAAGGTGCTGGCGACCAAGGAATGATGTTCGGTTACGCTATTGACGAGACAGAGAATTACATGCCGTTGACGTTGGACATTGCTCACCGTTTGTTGGAAAAACTTGCCGAAGTTCGCAAGGCAGGTCGTGTGATGAAATATCTTCGTCCAGACTCAAAATCGCAAGTTACGATTGAATATGATTCAAAAACGAATCAGGCACAACGAATAGACACTATCGTGATTTCTACGCAACACGACGATTTTGGCATTTCCGACGAAGAGACACAGGCAAAAATCGCCGAAGATTTACGCAAATATGTCATCAAACCAGTTCGTTTGAGTTATCCGAAACGTTTGCACAAACTGTTTGACCAAGATTTCAAACTAATGGTAAATCCAACGGGAAAATTCGTCATTGGCGGTCCTCACGGCGATACGGGTTTGACAGGTCGTAAAATCATAGTTGACACTTACGGAGGTCGTGGAGCACACGGTGGTGGCGCGTTCTCGGGAAAGGACTCGTCAAAAGTTGACAGAAGTGCGGCATACGCAGCCCGTCACATTGCCAAAAACCTTGTTGCTGCTGGCATTGCACGTGAATGTTTGGTACAAGTTTCCTACGCTATTGGTGTGGCAAAACCTGTGAACGTTTATGTGAACACTTATGGCACCTGTCGCGTGAAAAAAGCCGACGGCAAGAAATATACCGATGAAGAAATAGCAAACGTAGTGGCAAAATTGTTCGACTTACGACCAATTGCCATTGTAAAACGCTTTGGCTTGACGAATCCAATCTTCCAACCGACCGCATCGTACGGTCATTTTGGTAGAAAACCCGAAATGAAAGAGGTTACGATTAATGGCAAGACGAAAAAAGTTCAGTTTTTTGGTTGGGAATTGCTCGATTACGTTGAAAAAATCAAGAAAGAGTTTGGCTTGAAATAATTGAAAATGCGTTGATAAAAAAAGAAAGGGCTGTCAAATCACTATTGACAGCCCTTACTTTTTTAATTATTTTTTTGATAGTTCCTTTTTAATCCAGCGAAATAACGCCTCCATTCGGGCATCAAGAGATTTTGGCAACAAGTCCTCGATGAAGGAAATTTCCCTATAACGGGCATCTATTTTTATCTCCA
>JAEEQV010000007.1:0-19107 GCA_016285445.1 Bacteroidales bacterium | reverse complement strand
TTTTCTCTCAAACATAAATAAATTCGATAAACTCTCTCGTAATTAGAAAAGAAATACTGTATTGTTTGTTCCTTAATAGATTCAAAATCACCTTTTTTTATTAATATACATTCAAAAAATATTTTTTCTTTTGTATAATTTATATGTACATCAACACTATTATCCTTAACAACATTAGTTAAGATAGAACTATTATACTTATTTTCAATGACATATTCAATAAATGTTTTTTTCTCTAATTTCAAATTAGAGAAATTAGAAAGCGGATTATAATTGGGTATGTTTCTATATAAAAAGAAAGAATATAAACTATCATCCGTTGCATAGCCAACAGTCGCAACATAATCTATATTCATAGAATTTCTACCATCTACATATATCTCATTGGGGAATATTCTAGAACTTACATTTCCTTCATCCCTTAATGGAAAAACTATATCAGTCAAAGGAAATATATAATTCAAAAAAACATCTCTGTTTAAGTTTTTTCCCTCTGGATTTATATCTAATTCTGTTGAATATTGTTTCAAATAGCGAATTTGGATATAAAAACATAAACAAAAAAACTCGTTTGTCGTTTGAGGAACTTGTATTTCAATAGGATTAGATTGAAAAATAGCATTTCCTTCTTCGTTTTTATCTAATAAGGTTAACAATTTTCGAGTTCTTTCTTCTTGGTAATTATAAGGGACATATATTGCAGCATATTTGTTATCACCTATTGGTAAAAATATATCTATTTTTTCTAATGATTGAGGAAAATCGTTTAGAATGTAAATAGGCCATTTGCATCGGTAATAATCAGATTCTTGTATTAAGTCATCGTTTGAATTGTACATATAACGAATAGGTGTTCCGTTATTAACACTATAAGTTCCTAAATAATTAAACGAATAGTTTAATTCATTTCTAATATCTACATAAATGGTGTTCTTATTATGAAAATGCCCTGCTTGCAATATTTGAGTGTAAATATCCTCTTTCTTTTTTGTCTCAAATTTTGGCGTCAAATCACTATTTATATCTCCATTTGATGTTCTTGCTTTAACGCCAGTATCAAATTGATTACCAAACAATGCGGCTGGGTCAAGGTAATTATGGATGTCCTCTTTTTGATGCCAATGGTCAAATTCCGCAGCTTCTGTTTCATTACCTGTCAATGCTTCGACCTGACATATATTATCTATGCCCCGTACCATTGAAAACGTGGGATTAAAGCACATTCGGTCAAGCATTATTTCAAAACCTCCATATTCTGCATCAAATTTTCCAATACTCCATCCTCCATTAACACTCCATAATTCAAAATCCTCGTATGACCTATAAAATGCGGTTTCTAAATAATCAGTAGCCACACCGCCTACATTTTCTGGAATTTCTACACCTAAAATCCGTTTGGGTGCTTCTGGATATGCCGTTGTTATTGACTTGGCAAGAGTGCAAGTATTCTTAGCCACAAAATCATTTTCTATAAGCGATTCTTTTCTAATTCCTCTATATATGTAAAATTTCACGGGTGGACAATTACAAGGCTGAACCTCTGGTTTTAACACAATGTTGACTAATTCGGTTTCTGCCACGGGCTGAACAAGTATTTTCCCTTTACATATCGCATACGCATTCGCATCATTACTAAATGTATGTCTATCAGTATAACGGAAACAATCATATCCGTTAAGCTCATTTGGTAATGGTCCAAACGCCTGTTCCGCAGTCTGTTCCTCTAACAAATCAACATCCGTGAAAAAAAATATATCTGTTCCCATATCCAATACTTTTTTATTCCCATAACACATTCAAACTTTCTCGTTTTCGTAGTCTTCGTTCCATGCCGTATGAATTAAGTTTACCGCGTTCAAAACCTCCACGCAAACGGCAACCGTCATATATCGAAGCCGTCAGCCCCAAGTGGTAGCACACATCACCAAGATAGGTGTCTTCTATTCCCCAAACATCCTGCATCTCGGTTGAAAACAATTCTCCATTTTGAAATTTCATCACCGCATCTATCGCCTTGCGTTTCATATAGATTCCGCAGGAATAGAATGAATTGTTCACACCTCCATAACTATGAACAAAATCAATCGTATCCCTAAAATCATCTTCAACCATCAGCAACGCAATATCCGTTTTGCTTTGTTCTATGCCGTTTAACGAACCAGTGGTTATATATCTGTCGCCGTCAAGAAACAGCACATCATGTTTCGGGTTACACAGTGCCAATCCAAGATTTCGGGCAAACGATGTCTGTCTGCCTTGCAACGATGATGGCGTACATACAAAACGCTCCCCAAGTGCAATAAGTTGCTGTGCGGAATCGTCACTGCATCTGTCCAACACCCAATAACGGTCATACGGATATGCACCAAGCACTCGGTACATATCCTGTATATACCGCCCTTCGTTTTGCCCTATGATGACAATGTCTATCATAAATCAATAGAATACTGAATACCACACTTTATTTCGAAGAATAAATTCGGCAAAACCTTCATTGCATATATGGCTTCCACCACGGTGTGCATACCAATATTGTGATACTCTGTAATCGCCACTTGCCGGTTCTATTGTTTGAGTTGGAACACCTGCCCAGAACTCAACATTACCAATAATCATAATTCTTTTATAATTACTAAATATAATCTCATTTTGAGGAAGTATTTTTACAACCTTATAAGATATCGTTGTATCGATTAAAAATGTTGAATAACCATCAGGTATAGACAATTTTACAACAGTTTCAGGCAAGCTACCTATTGCTGCCGAGGTGAAATATTGCGAGGCATTATTATCATTTATCACTAATATTTGCGACGGAGGTATTTGTCCCACACCTGCGGCAACGGAATCGCCATAAATTTTAATGTACGGTAGAGTGATTGTATTTACCGAAGATGATGGATACAAAGTTGAGAAATTGGAACTGCCTAATGTAGATAAAACCGTCTGCGAAGTTCCACTGAATGCCAATGTCAGATTGCTGTTTCCCCATTCGTTGCCGTTCAGTTTTCGGCAAATGAGTCCTCGTGTTCCGCTCGACGGGTGTTGCACATACACCACCATATAATATTCGTGGTCGGCTTCAAGTTCCACCTGTTGGCTTTCGGGGAAATCCGCCGTACCTATGCCGTTTCCGCTCATTGAAGTCTGCGTGGTTTGGGCAAGCAGTGTCATATCTTCCGTACGTCCGCCTGTCGCCGTTGTTCCTGCACTGTAGATTGCCACAATAAACGTTCCGCTTGTCATGTTGTCACGCTTGCATATTTGGGCGTGTTTTGCAATGAAATTTTGTCCGGGAGTGAACCGTACTCCATAAAATCCTACAGGAACATTCTGACCGCCTTCCGCCATACTCAGAGGAAAATCCTCTACATAGCCCGCCGCCACATTGTTGTTTGCAACACGGAGGTCAACTTGGTTGCCCTGTTCCGTCACTGTCAACGAGCCGTCACCCGATTGAAACGACGGCACAATTGCATTTTTCAACGCCCCAACGGTCGTCTTGCGCGTTTCCAGCGGGTTTCCGCTGTTTCCTTGATTTTCCTGCACAACTGCCATTAAATCGGTACTCTGTAGTGCCGATGCAGGATTTAGTTCGCTTATCTTTTTATTTGCCATAACCTATTGTTTTTTTACGTATTTATAAATATTCTTGTTCTTTTTAACCAACCGTTACAGGTGTACACACATGTTTTTTCCGAATATTGCTGTAATCTGGCTTTTGGAAAGCCAATGGCTCCCGTACGGCAAGACAACGTCCATGTATTTGAAAAAAATCCGTCGTTATCCAATCAATCGGTCTGTCTCTCAATTCCAATAATTGTATGTAATCATCAAATACTCTGCTATGAATGGCATAACAATGACAACACATCGAACGATTCAATCTCACAATGTCCTTATTCATCACCTGTGGATTAAAAATATGCATTACACCAAAGAAAAACATATCCCAACTTGCCATATCTGGCATTCGTAATGCATCAAGTCGTTCTTTCGCATCTGTCGAGAAAAACACATCGTCCTCACAAATAAGAATGCAGTTATATGCCTTGCGTTGTGCATCTTTGATTATACGGATGGTGGTTTCCAGTAAAGCGGCACTATTCTTGTTCCAACCTGGAATAGCATCATTGGGTACATACACAACTTCGTTTGTGTCTCCGTCAACAGCAGGAAATCGTTCAAAAGAACATCCTATTCTTTCAAATTCTCGTGTTACCCGTTCCAATCTGTCTTTTCGGGAATCAAGATTGATTACATATATATTATCAAACCATTTCATCATAAAATCACAGCATCTCTAATTTGAACTATTGTATCAATGTCACTCACTCTCCATTACTTTCATTCTCGAATGTCTGGTTATTCAAATTATGAGCAACAACAACATCTTGTATATTTACATTATCTTCAAACACGATTGTGTCATTATTGCCTTCTAATTTTGAGTAACTAAAAGAACTTCCAATCCCAAAGGTGATATTTGTACACGACGCTCCGAAATGCGAATCTGTGATTCGAGTTCCGGATTGTAATATGATGTTTTGGCAATCGGCACCGATTATTGTTTGTCTGATAAAAGCGCCTGACCCTATAGTCAATGTATCTAAATTTGCTCCAACTATGGTATTCTTAATCTGAGCACCCGAGTCCAAATGGATGCTCTCACATGATGCGCCAAACGAACATTCTTCTATTTTTGCACCTTGACCGATCCTAATATCTGAACAGGAATGTCCAAAGACTGAATTGCTTATTTCTCCGCCTGAATATATAGAGACATTATTTGTCCCTGCCTTAAATGTTGAATATCGTATACTTGTACCAACTTCACCTTCGATTTTAACACAACCATCTTCAATTAGAATATGTTTCCATTCATCATAATTATTTCCAACTGTCTTTAAACCACAATTAGAAACATTATTTCCTATTGTGCTATTTTGTATCCCTTGTATAAGATTTGAACACAATTTGTTTTTTATTTCACAATGTTGAACACCTCGAAAATAATTTTCATTGGCTTTGTTTCCTATAGTGGTATTATTCACGTAGGTATAGGAATTATTGGTAGAACCATGCAATACAGACAAGTTGCTACAGACATCAAAATTATCACCCGATGAGTTTTCCCCTAATACCAAACATTCTGTATCCGTAAAACTGTCACATGATGGATTTCGTAATGTCAAACTTTGGCAACGCAAAAAAGTGCTGTTGATTATTGTGATTGCCGACAATGTGTTTACGGAATCAAAAATTGAAGTCTCAACCGCATTTTTCACTTGTATGTTATTGCATGAAATAAAATGGGCGTTATAACTGCCGTCTCCAATTTGAATATTATTGCAATTTGAAAATACAATGTTGTTCAAACCATTATTATTCAATATCTTACCAATGCTAATATTTTGGGAATTGATAAAACATAGTGTGTCTATGCAGTTTGTATCTCGAGGGATGTACGCCCCCGCTACTGATGTAATGTCATTCCACAACCATTGTGAAGAATTGGTGTTAACCATACGTTGCCAGTTTTGCCAATAATCAGGGTTTACAGATTCTTCGCTTGTATGAGTACGCTTTGCACGTTGAATCATACTTGAAGCTACTACAATGGAGTCACGAGTCCATTCTTGTTGTGTGTAAGTTGGTAAATTGCTTGTGTCGGCATACCCACGTCTAAAATATGTCGCCCTAAAATCAAAATATGCGCTCAACTTATGTTCTATGTCACATCTATATACAACCTTGCCCGAACGAGCCGTAGTGGAATCCTCTGCGGTATTTGACTGAATATCCCAGATGATTTCATCAGTCGGATGTTGCAATGAAACAACATGTGGATTTATTGTGCTATCCGAAATGGCTTGTACAATAAATGTTTCTATCGTTTCAACATATTGTGGAGAATCTATGTTGAGAACCGTCGTACCTGGTATTACATGCACACATTGATACGGAACGGCGTACAATTGACCTGCAACCAGTGATGAATTTTGAACTAATTGGGAGAATGCCTGATACGATGCTATTTGAACAATAGAATGTATCATACCTTCGCCCAAAAAGGTTTTAAGTCCTTGTAATGTGAGTTTTTTGGTATCACCGCCGTTTACTATCGCCAAATAATCTTGTAACGTAAGATTTTGTGCCAACTCTAATTCGCTGATTTTCTTGTCGTTTGCCATGATTAAAAGATTTTATTGTTTTTATTCCATTATTTTTTCTATTACTACTGTATTGTCGTTTTGGCTGAACAATCCGCTTGCATTTTCTACTTCCACTTTATAGCGGGGATAGAGCGGATTGTCGTCTTCATCAACTATTGTCAACGGTTCGGCTATCGCATAACTGATTTCTGAATCGTTCGAGATAATTGTTTCCACTAATTCCCAGTTGCCTGCGTCGTTCATCTTATACACATAATACGTCGCTCCGTGTACGGCTTTGTCCCACGACAATACCACGCCGTTCAACTCGCTGTCGCTGCTTGCGTCCTCGTCGTAGGTATATCGCAGTTCAGGGGCGGTAGGATTTTCCGTGTCAACCATCGTCGCCATTGCCACTCGGCTCGCTTTCGATGGCACATACTCCGTCACTGGATTACCCGACGCATCGGCGTAGGTTATCTTGCGCAAACCAACCACCTTGTAATACAACGGCTCTCCGAACGGCACGTAGCCCTCTGCCGAAAAATCATCTGTCAATTCAACATCGTCTCCCTCGTTCACAAAATCGGCCACATGTCGCATTGTCTGTATCGACAGTGTTTTGGTCGCATCGGTTGTGGAGTAGAGGGCATATTTTTCAATTGCTTCGTCCGATTGTATTGTTATAACCACCGATGGTTCCGTTTCCTCATATTCGTCATAAACGTTTATTTTTAGACCTACTATTTGCGGTGCTTCCGATGGTGTGGTGTCAACCAACTGAATAGGCCCCGTTATAGGACTTGCATCGCTTATCACCATTGTGTTGTTCAGTTCCTTGGCATAGTAGAAGTAAAAATTACGTGCCGCACCGTCAAGCGTGAAATCCGTAAACTGAATTTCGGGAGTCTCGCCGTCGTGTATGACTTTCGCCATCGGTGCCTGACAAAATTCGGGGTCGCTCGGTTTCAGCATATCGCCGTGTACATCACGAACTTTCTGTTTTCTGTTTGTCGGCACATAATTGTTATCCTTCGATATAAATTCATAGATTAACGGCTGCTCCGTCAATGGTAGGAAACAACTTATTATGGCTTCCCTCATTTTGTCCTTTATTACACCTGGCTCTTTCTCTCCATCGAATAAATCTCTGCCGAATATGTCTTTTTCTCTGTCCGGCTTCGGGAAACGATAACCGTCCTCGGCTGGAAATTTGCGGAAAGTACCGTCGGGATTAGAGCCTGTCGCATCGTAGTATTTTCCTCCTTCCGTAGAATAGTCATAATCAAAATCTATCAGATTCTGCCATCTCGATGTAAAAAACTCGTCATCGCCCAATGCTTTCAAGTCCGCTTTGATTTGCTGAACGGTTTCGGGTTTGTACAACGCTTCCAAAATCATTCGTTCGCTTGCCCTGTAAAATGCTATCGAGTATGGGCGATGGTGGCATTTCACACGGAACGTATATGTCGATTTGCAGAAGAAATCTGGACGGGTGGCGTACATTCCACCTATCGGAACTTCGGGCGGAATTGCAGGAATGAGTTCCATCGCATACAATGGCGTTGGCTTGGTCAACAACGACACATATCCCATACTGCTGTCCTTGGAACGTGCGGCGAAATAAGTTGTCCTGTCGCCTTCGCCTGTTTTTGGAAGAATGTTCGCAGTATTGAAATCAGCATTGTTGTCGGCATACAGATACACTCTGTAGCCAGGATAGAACTGCACCGAAATATTGCTGCCTGTCTGTATGTTTCTTGTAGTGTTTGAATTTGAATCGGCATCAAAATCCGAATCTTGTACTATTAATTTTATCAACCCGTTTCCATGCGACTGTATCGACACAACATCAAGCTGTTTTCGTTCTCCGTTCAAGTCATTTGCCGTATGGATGTAGAGGTAGCCCTTATCCCAAAATACTGGATTGGCGGAATTTTGCTGTGGGTGTTCGTGCAACACTTTCGTATTCATTTCAACTGAATACATACCGGGTATCACCTTGTTGTCCACAATATATTGGTTTACTGTCGCCAAGTCCCATATTCCTCGGGAACATTCCTCCACGGAGCTTGTCCCGCTTGTCACCGTTTCCGTGCATTCTTCCCAATCTGCACTTGCAATTTGAACTGTTGTGCCAAGCACGTTTTCAGCTTCCAAATCGTCCATCTTCCAGTTTGCGGCGTTAGCCATGTTTTCTATTATGACGAACGCTTCTTCCACATACTCTGTCGGTATCAACCACGTTTTTTGTGCCTCATTGTTGCTACTTTGCGTTTCAACATCCTGAACTTCTCCTGCATCATCAGCAACTCCAACATCTATTGATGCAATCGACGAGTTGTTTTTGAGATGTATCAACAATCCGTTTCCGTTGTCGGAAAAAGAATCCACTATGAAAATGGCATTTTTTATCGTACAAGTTCCGCCTATGAACCTGTCAAAATCTTTTGGCTTAACATCTGGCGAATAAACGATTTTATGTCCATCTATATCAAGGAACGAATAGTCCGCTGCATGAGCAATGAATGTTTCGGGATGTTGCTCGTCATAGTCCACTTGTGCAACCTTGCCGGTAACTGAACGGGGTGCTTCCAACCTGAACAGAAATTCTATCTGGTTGCCAAATTGATATTGCTTGTCGTGTGCCTTCTCATAGTTGAATTGTACACGCACCAATGTCTTGTCATTATTCTCCCCAAGTGCCGCCAACATTGCCTGTTCGGCAGTCGTGGTCAGCAACAACGGGTCTTCTTTTTGTATCAGTTGTACATGAAGATTTGACGGTGGTATCAGTTTGTTTTGCTTGACAAACAATGTTTCATCCGTTTCCACTATGTTGCTGTACGGCGAGAAACGTGAAAACCAGTTCCGTCCGAAAATCCTGTATTGATTAACACCGCTGTCGTTTTGAGTCTGTACATGAACATACAATCGTGTTTCCCCTTCATTCGGCGACGGACAAAACATCGGTTCCTCATCGCTATTGTTGGTGTTGTCTATATTGTTTTTAAGCAGATACTCCCAATTCCCCTCGTTTGCTTTTTTTCGTTCTATACCGTATAATACAGAATCGGTCGTTCCTTCAAGACAAAATTCATCGGTCTCCTCAAAAAACGGTCCCGCTTCCTTGTATGGGAATTCATCTTTTATGTGGAGATTCACATACCGACAAGTTCCGTCGTATGTGTAACCGCCCTGTCTCGTTATTTCTATCTCATTGTTTTCACCCTTGTTCCGCCACATACCATAATCAACAGGCAGTTGTGTCGGTGCATGGGGCAGTTTCTCTTGATTGCGTGAAATTGGTTCCGTTGCATAGATGTGGGCAACGTTGTTTCCATCAACACTTGTATCATACAAAGCCAAGTAAACATATTCCGCTTCTGGCTCATTGGGTATGTCTATATGTCCCAAACCGAGCATTCGCGCTATATGATAGTCGTATGCCGCTATCTTCAACATCACATCGTATGATATGTCTATTGTAGATGCTTCATGCGGTATTTCTGAATCATTTGTTACCGGCTCGTTCGTCTCAGAATCATTCGTTTCTGACAATTGTTTTGTAATGCCGCTTCTATATTGATTAACAATTGTACACAAACCATCTTCATGATGGGTTTCTATACCAGTCCAACTATCTTTGTAATACTGTATATCAACCTTCGTTTTTATGGTTTTCGGCCAATGTCCGTCTATTGTCCCTGCTTGGGACTCGAGTCTTCCATACACTATACCAGTTGATTCAGACAAACCGAAATTACCTAACAATTCCCATCCGTTCTGAGCATTCACACCTTTTATATACTGTTCGTATGTTTCCAGTTCAATCTTCGAAAGCAGACATCCTTCTGTCGTAAAACGGACACTGCCTATTTGTTCGCCCTTAATTGAACAAGACCCATATACAGGACAACCTGGCACAAGTTCCAAAACTGGGCGTTCCAATATTATCTGTCCAAGATTCTCTTGCTGGAGAGCCGCTCCAGATTCCTGCAAAAGAATTTTATTGACAGAAATCACATCTGGTATCGTTTGTCCCGGAATGGTTGCCGTTTGTTCCTCTTCAAGATAAATCTGCGACATATCTTCCTGAAGGACATCATCGCCGTCTTCTTGTACGAGTATTGTATTTTCCTCAACTATTTGAGGCACCGATGTAAATTCAGAAAATGTTTTACGGCTGCTTACTATTGTCATCTCATTTTGTTCCTTATCACTAACATTTGTCAGTGTTTCCACCCGAAGACAAGGAGATGGGCTTACTTCATCCACATAGATTTTCGCCGCGAAACAAGTTTTCCCTTCAACCCATATTTCAATAAGCCCGTCGCCGTATGCACGAAGAAAATTCAATGGCGATTCTTGCGGATTAACAGTTATCGCATCGTATCGCGCATGGTCGTGGAAACGCATATATACGACGGGGTTGCCATCCATTTGCAGATGGTATATCCACAGACGCTCGTCATTTTCAAAAGGCGTTCCAAGATTAAGACAATTCGACGAATCAACAATTTCCGATGGAATTTGGCTTGCAAAATCAACCGTTACAGGAAAACGATGCTCATATTTACTGCGGAATATCTCAACCGTATCAGATGGTATATTTGGATCTTCAAATGTACCTTTGGGAATCCGATTCTCCAATTCACCCATCAAGTCCCAACGAAGATGTATTCCCGGAACAGAACCGTCATCTCCTGTAGAACCCGCCGCCTGTAGATACAAACAATCCGACTGTATCAACGCTCGGGATAGAATGTCATTATTCATCAGCTGAAAATTTTTATGTAACAAACTTGTATTGTTTTTTATAAAATGATTTTCATCATTTCATAAAGTTGCTAAATGTACTCCATAACAAAACGAAATACAATTAAAAAGAAGAAAAGTTATTAACAATGTCAAAAAAATGATTAGTGTTTTATTATTATGAAACATACAAAAATTCCCTACATTTGCCCAACAAATCATTAGCATGCAAAGGATAAAAATATTCATATCAAGCGTACAAAAAGAGTTTTCGGAAGAACGAAAATTGATAAGCAACTACATTCGAGAAGACGCATTATTAGGAAAATTCTTCGAACCATTTGTTTTTGAAGAAATGCCTGCAATTGGTTTTTCGGCACAAGAGGCATATATTTCCGAAGTAGGACGTTCCGACATTTATTTGGGAATTTTCGGACAAGAATATGGATTCGAAAATGCCGAAGGTATTTCACCCACGGAATTAGAATACAACGAAGCGGTTGCTAAAAGCAAATACAGACTTATTTTTATAAAACGGACAGAGCACAGAAATCCAAAGGAAGAAATGCTCATAAAAAGAATAGAACAACATGTTGTTAGAAAGTCGTTCTCCGATTATGAGGAACTACGGACAGCTGTTTATATTTCGCTTGTGCGCTACATGGAGGAAAAGGAATTTCTTCGGTTGTTACCTTGGGACGCAACGTTTCATAAAACTGCCTCGCTACAAGATATAGCTCCAGAAAAAGTTTCAAACTTTGTTCAGTTGGCACGTGAACGAAGGCATTTTAAGTTGCAGTTTTCCGAAGAAAACATTCTTGACATATTGATTCACCTGCACGTCGCTTCCTCTGAAGGGCGTATCACAAATGCCGCTTTAATGCTGTTTGCAAAGAATCCTCAACAATTCTTTATCACAAGTGAGGTCAAATGTATGATTTTCCCCACAGAAGTGAAGAAAAAACCTATGCTTTCTTATCAAGTGTATCACGGAACGGTGTTTGAGCTTGTTGACTCCGCTGTCGGTTTTGTTATGCAACACATTGATGCTTACGTAGGGACACATACAACAACATCGGTAAATGTGAAATATGAAATTCCTATTGAAGCCGTCACGGAACTTATAGTGAATGCCGTCACTCATCGTTCATACGAAAGCAATGGCAGTGTTGAAGTCATGTTGTTCAAAGATAGACTTGAAGTTTGGAACCCCGGACAATTACCATCAGGTTTAACCCCTGCTAAATTAAAGGAAGCACACAATTCTTTGCCAACAAACCCGACACTCGCCAACTCCATTTATCTGGCAGGATACATTGAACGTGTTGGTACGGGAACGACCGATGTTGTTGAACTTTGCCAAAACGCTGGTCTTAAAACGCCTGAATTTATTCAAGACGAAGATTTTCGTGCCATCATTTGGAGAAAAAATGTCCCCCAAAATGATACGCAATTTTCAATTGAAAATCAGTCGTTTACAAATAACAATGTGCGAAATGTCCCTCAAAATGTCCCTCAAAATGTCCCTCAAAACGAACGTTTGTTAAGAGTACGAAAAGTATTAGAACTCATTATTGGCAACAAACGGATTTCCACAGAAGAGATAGGACAACGACTTGGCGTTTCTTATAAAACAGTCCGTCGTGATATAGATAGTCTTCGTTCTTCATACAGAATTAAATGGAAAGGACCATCAAAAACAGGATATTGGGAAATTGAGAAACTTAAATAACCCCACCCACAAATCCCCGCAGGTAAAGCGGTATTCGGCACGAACGCACACAACTAAGAAAAAAATGCTCGCAAGGGTATATAAACGGCTTCAGAAAATTTTCCTTTCGCAAGTCCAGGCATTCTCTTTCTGTAAGCAAGGGCGCGCCTTTTTCCCCACGCTCCGTTGCTAAAGCCGTATTTCGGCGGAAGGTGCGCTGTCGCTTACGTTCCGCCTTCATACCGCTTGTAATCGCAACAGAAAACGCTTTCATTCCGTTTCGCTCAGGTGTCGTTCACGTCTCGTTCCTCGCCGTGACGCCACTTTCGCTTCACTGCATTTCAAGCATTTTCCCCACCCACAAAAAAGGCACTGCCCATCGTTCTGTAAACATCGTTGTATAAGTGATGAGGAAAATTTTGTTCGCCGCCCTTGCGCGCACCGCAACCTTCACGCACGCAGTAACCTTGTTGTTGAGGTAAACGCATTAGTACGCACATTCTCCATCGTTCAGTGGCTTTTTTTTCTTGTTGTAGTGCTATTAGCGTGCCTCATTCGCAGCTACCACAGCCCCCCCGAACCCCCTCTAAGGTATAAATGAATATTCGGGGGGGCTGTCGCTGCTTATTGAGGCGAGCCTGCGAGGTCGCCCGGGCGTAACCGCTGTCACAGTTTTTGTACCCACGCACAAAACCGACGCACAAACAAAAACTCCGCCAGCGCGCCCCAAGGGGTAGCGAGCCCCCGTGCTC
The DNA here is from genome assembly GCA_016285445.1 of Bacteroidales bacterium. GTDB lineage: Bacteria > Bacteroidota > Bacteroidia > Bacteroidales > UBA1715 > UBA1715. The sequence goes on along the minus strand of JAEEQV010000007.1, from coordinate 5,731 downwards.
TTCGCTCTCCGTTACGTGAACACTTTTACCCAAACACCCTAACTCTTAATTTTTACCTCTTAATTCTTAATTTACCTCGCTCATCGCACTCTCGGTCTCGCACCCGGGCTCCCGCTCGCAACGGCTCGCCCATAAAGCACGCACGCAAGTGGGTACATCATCGATATTTGACCATTATTCTACTAACAAACTCTGCCGTTACCTGACGGCGTGCAGGGCTTCCGTAGTTTACCGCCCACGCACACCGACCCACTTCCGTCGTGACCCGTATCGTGTCCACTATGAAGACTATCGTAAGTTGAAACAATTAAATATGAACCCTATCGCAAGTTCCAACAGCCACCCACACGTTGCTAAAGCCGTATTCCGTCAAAGGCTCACTCCGTTCGCACTTTGACTCCATACCGCTTCTTAACGCAACTGCAAGAGCTTTCGTCCGCTTCGCTACCTCAAGCACTTGCCCCGACACACTTCAAATTTTACAACCCATTTATATCAATGAAAAAAAATCTTTGGGGTTAATTATCATTAGGATATAGTAAATCAGTGTATTTGACATTTTCGTTTATTGTCCATACAGTATCAGAGAATATTGCTTGAATAAAGCCTTTGTCTTTTGCGAGATTGAATGTAGAGTATTTTTCACCATGTAATTCCATAACTTCATAATAAGCAATAGTATATGTATTACGGTATGGATATTTATTATCTTATGACTCTAGCATTCTGTCAATAATAGTTTTATTATTTTCGATTTTGATAAACTAATGATATTCGCAATTTTTTCATCATACATTTGTGAAACATTTAGATTTATACCTGGATCAAAGAGAGATTCACTTATCTTACCCGTTAGGTCATCTATTTGATTCTTAAGTTCTTTGTGTAAATCACGATTAACAGATAAAAACAAGTCGATAAATTTTTGTTCCAATATTTTTGCCTGCTCTTGAATTTTCTTATCAGTGTCTTCTTTTAGTTCCTGCGTAATTGCGGTAGCTTTTTTTATCTCTTCCGTATTTGATAAAACATTTTCATAAAATTCATACAAATATTTGATATTGTAATCAAGTACTAAGGATTTTAATTTATCACGTTGTGAATTTTTTCTAAAGACATATATAACCCAAAATATATTTACAACCGCTATTATTATTGTTGCAATATCACATGTTGGTTCTAACCAAGTGTTTATTTCCAAAAGAATCATTTTTCTAATGCGTTTTGAGTTTTTAATATCCTATCAACAGCCTGATATAATGGCAATTCATATTCATAATCACCTAAAGATTCAAAGTGAAATTTCTTTAGGAAATCTTCTTTTCCCAATTTAGTTACAACATTTACAAGAAATTCCTCAAAAAACGAAGGATTAATTGAATAAATGTCTTGTGGAATAATTATGTTGATTTTATCATAATTATCTACAACTTCATCAATCTTTGACTGTTCCCTTACTAATTTACCTTTATCCCTTCCTGTAAAGACCTTTGAAACCCTGTTTGTTTTGGGGTCTTTAGCTCGATAACTTTCCAGCTCTATATTATATACTTTTTCCATAATTTTTTTAGTTTATTAATTTAACATCATCATCATTTAATAATAATTTCACACTAATCATCGTACCAGGGAAGTAGTATTTTGATTTTCTCACATAATTAGTATCAGGTTTATCCTCAATGTTGCCTGAATCATTAAACGTCATTACTTTATTTGTTTCCCCTTTGGTATTAGTTTTTTCTTGTATTTTGTACTTGCCATCAAACGTAATTTGCGTACTTCCCGATAATATTGTCAATTTAGATTTAGAGTCGCTTTCATTATTACCTTTTATATTAAAAAACCTTTCGATAAATCTAATAGATCCATTACCTCGTTTATTATATTCTATTGGAGAAACAGACGATACTCCTTCTTGAAGTGCATATAATGTCCATAAATTTTCTTCCTCAAATTCACCTGAGAAAAACAAAAGTCTTTTTGTATATCTTTGTGATAAGGCGTTCATCCTTGCTACTATATTTTTATTTGGACAATCATCAGATTTGAATTTTTGATATATTGTCTTCCCAAGATTCAGTATTACAAGTCTAAATATTCCATAGTGCTTGCCGTCTTCTGTTTTTTCTCTAAAATAACCTATTGAAAAACGGTTGTGTGGATAAGAATGTTCTTCAGCATTTATCAGGATTTCTCCAATTATTGTACATAAATCATCTAATTTTTGAGGAGTTAATTTTTTATTTATACGCTTTAAACTATCTACGACATAATCTGTTAATTCAGTTACATCAAATTCTTTTTGGTCTACAGAATAACCTTCTTCAGACTTGTTTTTATCGTAGGAACGTAATGGACATTTTTCGATGTCTGTAAATTTTATATCCCTATTATCGAGAATAGCTGGGGTACCAACAGACCAAAACATCTTTTTTATATCCTCATTGTTAATATTAATACAGCGGAAATTAGGAAATCTTAATTGGAAGTGATTCGAACAGAGTTTCCTAAAGTATTTAAATTCCTTCAATATAATATCAAAGAATACTTGTGTACTAAGCTCAATGTTATTACAAATCTTGTAATCTATCACGATTTCATATTGGTCTTCCATCAGTAAAGCATAGACGATTTTTTTTAGAACTTTATAGCTTGCATCTGGATTATCTATAATCGAAAAATTTTCAGGAATTTCTATAAATCCATTAGATGCTAAATCTTTTTTCTCACTTTTCAAAGATTTTATATTGAATAGGCTTTCTTTGGATTCCAACAAATATTTCAAATGTTTTGGTAAATACTTCAGAGCATCGTTTTTCTTAATCTTAGTTCTTTGAACTTTGGTCACTCTTTGATTCTGACACTTTGGCTTAGTTTCAATCTTATTTAAAGAATAACGAATTTCTTTAGGGATTTTTCTTCTGATTTTGTCCTTTTCAAGATTTTTTTCCCTTGCATATTTCTCAGCGGCACGCATCCTCATTCGTTGCCATAGAATATATTTATGTCTTCTCTTATTACTCACCTTACTCTAATTCAACTTTAATACGTAATCTTAGTCCAAGTTGACAGACACCTTTGTATTTGTAAATCTATACAACTTTTTTGAAAAAACAAAACGATTGTCACATTTTTACAGATTTCATAACAAAATATGCACCAAAGTCTGGATTACACACTATTGCAAAATAAAACATCCTTCTTTCACGTTACAAAAGCCGTATGGAGAAAAATAGATGAGCAATAAAGACAACGAAATCTACAGAGCTGACCTGTGCCGTACAAACGATAAAAAAGTATGCGATATTGCAAAGTAAACAACGTGCCTTAGCCACAATAAATCAAGAGCAGTTGGTTCTTTATTATGGCATTGGACGATTCGTTTCAATTAATACTCGAAATAAGAACTGGGGCAAAGGTTTCATTGAGGCTATCAGTGAACAACTACGTAAAGAATTGCCAATTCAACGGATTTATGATATTTTGTTTGTGACCGACAAGCCATATAACTAAGGATTATTGCTGATTCTCTTTGTCGTTTCCTCAATTTTTCGTAAATTAGAGTATAATTTTAACTACATATTCAAAATGAAAAAGATTTTAATTTCAGCAATGTTGCTCGCAACCTCTCTTGTCGGCTGCGGACGTTCCGAAGCGGAACACCATTGCGACACAATCAGACAAGATTCCATCCCGACCAACCCAAACGTGCAACTTTCCGAACAGGAATACCTGGCACTCATCGAAAAAGCCATCGACTCGGGAAAGTTCGTCGACGCGAAAAACTACATCGACTTACTCGTGACCTGTTTTCCGCGTTCAGAAAAGAAATCCTTCTACCTAAACTTGTTGCCGTATGTTACTACAAAGGCAGAAGAATTATCGCTCGCCGCCGATTCCGCAAAAAAGGACAGCGTCCTTCGGGCAAACGCCGATAATCTCGGAATCTGGGAAATCCAATACTTTACCGACATCTTTGGCGAACCCACGAGCGAAAAGTACATCACAACCAAGGCTCCCATCTACGGCACGTTTTCAAGCCCTGCTACCCTCAAATCCGACCTTCGTGTGAAGATTGTCGTTGCCAGTGCGAACTCCGTAGCAATCAAGCTATTTGAATACAAAGGTTCAAATCCCGTCACTGGCTACAACGACCGTTACAATGTGATTGTTCAGGACAGCAAGGGCGAATGGCACGAACTAAGGGCTTCCATCAACCATTCCGACAGGTTGAGGTTCGACGATTTCTCATACAAGGGCGAACGCACCGATGCCGAAATCTTTCATCAAATCCTTATGCAAGGTGGACGCATCAGAGTAAAAATCCAAGATGCCGACTGTTCGGCCACGGCATACAACTTCACAATCCCCACCGCCGACTGGTATCCCAACGCCTACCGAAAACTCATCGGCTATCGCTAACGCTCCAATTGTACAATTTCTATATATCGAGGCAACCCCTCAAAACAGAAAAGGCAACCAATCACGGTTGCCTTTTCTGTTTTATAACATTACTATATTATTGTACCTTACATTTCATCTGTTTCAATCATTACTGAATCGTTGCCGTATCAGGTATTTCCCTGTTATCAAAATATCCTTCTGGATATTGATAAATTCGTTCAATTGCCAGTGAATCGCCATACCATACTTCTTTCTCGATGTATGGTATATTGTCATTAAACGTCCAGCGTTCACATACTATAACTAACGAATCATGAGTTGTTCCATCTTCTGCCGTGACCGTAACATAGTAGTATTCGAGTTCCGAAGCTTTTTCTCGTGCAACACCAAGTTCCTGTTCCGTTTGTTCCTGTGGAGAAACTAGTTCGTCTTCTTCTTTGCTGCACGCACACACTAAGCCTATCGACAATAGTGCAAGTAAAAAAATGTTCTTTTTCATTAATACATACCTCCCTTTTATTGATGAAATACGTTTAAATTTCTGTAACTATTGTATTTTTAAAGTTGACCCTAGTTCTACTTTAAAACCTTGCGTTATGGTTGTTTCTGAAGCTGTAATCACTCGAAAAGAAGCCCCATTTGAAACAGAGGAGTTTGATATTCTGACTTTACATGCCAGAACACCAGTATTTGTCGTTATATTCCAATTCTGCACATTAAAAGTATTACAAGGTTGCATACCCAACAGCGTGGTAAACTGTCCTAAAAACGATTTGTTTGAGACAAAATCAGGGTGTTCCGGCATTACATCATGTATCGTCGCATAATTGTATGCTTCTGCCATTGTAACATACCCGTCATTGTTGCTATCCGCATTTACTGGATTTCCATAAGGATCCTCTCCATATACCGCTGCTGTCCAATGATATACGAATTCATCATATATTGCACCCGCATGAGCATAAGACACCTCATTTGCCCCACACGCTGTTGTAATAACACGCCCAACATTGTTGAGTGGAGTAACAAACCCTCCGCTATAACATTGCCCCATGACAATATTTATATCGTCAGAATGAATTTTGTTAATTTCAGTATTGAACTCAGTAGTTGTCATATACTCACCCCACAAACACAACAAAACTTGCCCCGTTTCCGATAATGTTCCATGATCTATCGTGTAAACAAATAAATAGTCATCGTTGCTTATAATTGTAGATAGTGTATTAAACACCTGCGATATTGCCGACTTAGTTGCTGGATACTGCACATCATCATCTCCATCTCCATGCAAATCAAGCGGAGATGAATCATACGTATTGCCACT
>JAEEQV010000256.1:0-3764 GCA_016285445.1 Bacteroidales bacterium | reverse complement strand
CTCAGACACTTTCTGAGTCGGTTTATAAGATTGCGAGGTATAGTACTCCGTGCTCTGCCCGATAATAACACCTGCAAGCAGACCAACGACCACAGACAGCGATACTTGCCACCATTGGTTGCTGTCCGTACCAAAAAGCCAAGCAAAGATACCAAATGTAGCCACCGCAATCAAGCAAGCAGCCGTGTTTGTACCGATAGCCAGTGCCCGGAGCAGCTCTTTCATGCCTGCGTTTTCTTTCGTTTTAACCAAATAAATACCAATAATACTGAGCAGAACGCCGCACGCAGCTATAAGCGAAGGGGCAAGAACGGCTTTCAGTTGCATACCTTCGACAGCCGAAGCGGCGAATGCAGAAGCACCTAACGCCATCGTAGCAAGGATAGATCCTGCATAGGATTCATAGAGATCGGCTCCCATTCCCGCTACGTCTCCTACGTTGTCACCCACGTTATCCGCAATTGTTGCCGGGTTACGAGGGTCATCCTCGGGAATGTTATATTCGGTCTTGCCAACAAGGTCTGCCCCAACGTCTGCGGCTTTGGTGTAAATACCGCCTCCTACGCGTGCAAAGAGCGCCTGTGTGGACGCACCCATTCCGAAGGTAAGCATAGTAGTAGTGATGGTGATCAAGTCAGCTTCAGCACCTACCAGCGCGAGCAGCCCCGTTTTTTGCAGAATCAAGAACCATCCGGCAATATCCAACAAAGCCAGTCCGACAACCGTCAGACCCATAACCGCCCCGGAACGGAACGCCACCTGCAGCCCCGCATTCAGGCTCTGCCGCGCCGCATTGGCCGTGCGCGCCGATGCATAAGTGGCGGTTTTCATACCGAAAAATCCTGCCAGTCCGGAGAAGAAACCACCGGTCAGGAAGGCAAACCAAACAATACCGTTCTGGAGGTTAAAGTACGCCATCAGCGCAAAAACAAGCGCCAAGATGACAAAGACAACAGTCACCACTTTGTACTGCTGTTTAAGGTACGCCATAGCACCTTTACGGACGTGTTCCGCAATTTTTTTCATCAAGTCGGTTCCTTCGGATTCCTTCAGCATTTGGCGATAAAACACAAATGCGAATCCCAGTGCAACCAACGAAGCCACAAGAACTACATAAATTAAACTTTCCATAATATTACATTTTTAAATTAAAAATTTTGTCAAATAAACTAAACAAAGATAACACAAATCTCATTCACTTTACTGTTTTTCAAAAATTAAAATGAAAAACGCGAGTATCATTTTAACTTTTACAAAACAAGTCTATGAGTCACAAAAACTTAAAACGAAACTGCTCGTGTGGAATCCGTAAACGAACTGAACCATGCAGTAGCATTTGTCAAATAATACACTGCTGTATTGTCATCTTCTGCACTATACATTTTTTGTAGCGACGGATATGCGTCAAGCATGGATTTCTTAGCCTCAATACGGGAATCTTCAGCTAAAGTAGCTTCCACACGTACCCACTGTGTTGTTCCGTTGTATGCACAAATTTCCACTTTGGGATTTTCGGCCAACTGCTTGGCTATGCGCTTGGAATGTCCCGTTTGTATATATAATTTGTCCTCAAAAATATTAATTGTTCCGAATGGTCGCACACGTGGCTGATCCCCTTCTGTCGTAGCAATAAAATAGTAATTGCACGATTTAATAAAATTATACACTTCTTCCATATTTTCTTTATTTGTTGATTTATACTCTTGAGGACTTGGCATTTTTTCTTGATGTGAGCAAGAAAATAGAAACGCCAACAAACTGAAACAGATAATTTTAATTTTCATACATTTTTTTTATGATTACTTTCTTTTTAGTTCAAACAAACATATTTGCTTACAAATATAAGATTTGTATTTATGCGAAAATACTTTCCTTCATAAAAAATCACTTATATGCTCACAATTTTCACGTCATTAACTCCGATTAACGGAGAAACGTGTTCCCTTTTTTTGTATTATTGCATAATAAATATGTAAATCCTAAAAAAATGAAATTAAACGGACGACGTGAAAGTACAAATGTGGAAGACCGCCGTGGCGGACGTTCCACTGGAACAAAAGCAGGACTCGGCATTGGTGGTATCATTCTTATTGCTGTAATCACATTCCTTTCGGGTGGCGACCTTACCGATGTGGTTACCAACGTGATGCAAAATGCGGGGACAGAAATGTTGCAACCGTCATCGCAAGGTTCAACGACATGTTCTTCAGAAGAAGAGGAACTTGCAAAATTTTCCCGTCAAATCTTGGCTGGCACCGAAGACGTTTGGAGCGCCATTTTCAAAAAAATGGGAAAAACATACACACCTCCGACCTTGGTGTTGTTTTCGGGTTCTGTCAATAGTGCCTGTGGCTCGGCAACCTCAGCGGTTGGTCCGTTCTATTGCTCTGGTGACCAAAAGTTGTACATCGACTTGTCGTTTTTTACCCAAATGAAAAGCCAACTTGGTGCCGACGGTGATTTCTCGTATGCCTACGTCATTGCCCACGAAGTGGGACACCACGTTGAAAATCTCTTGGGCTCTCTTGGCGAAGCACATAATCAGATGAATCGCGTGAGCAAAACCGAAGCGAACAAAATCAGTGTCCGTCTGGAACTGCTCGCCGACTATTATGCCGGTGTGTGGGCTCACTACGACAACCAAAAATATAAATCGCTCGAAGATGGCGATATTGAAGAAGCCATTGACTGTGCACAAAAAATCGGTGACAACTATCTGCAAGAAAAAGCCCGTGGCTACAGCCAACCCGAAAGTTTCACACATGGCACGTCAAAACAACGTATGAAATGGTTAAAGAAAGGAATTGAAACGGGTGATATGTCAGTCACTACGTTCGGAATACCAGAAAGAGATTTATAATGCATTAAAAATCAGCACTATGAAAAGATTTTTCCTCATTGTTTTTTGTTGGACAATTACGACAAACCTTTTTTCTCAAGAAATCACGAAATTCATCGTCACCGACCAATTTGGTTACCGACCACAAGACAAGAAAGTGGCGGTTATCCGAAATCCTAAAGCCGGCTACGACAAAAGCCAGTCTTTCACTCCGGGGAACACATATCAAGTTGTGAACGCAAGCACCAAAACAAGTGTGTTTGAAGGCAACATAACACATTTCACGTCGGGCGACGACGATATGGCATACGGCGATGAAGTGTGGTGGTTCGATTTTTCTGACGTTACCTCCGATGGTACTTATTATATTTATGACGTGGAAAAGCATGTTCGTTCCTACTCGTTTCGCATTGCCGAGGATGTATATAATTCGGTGTTGAAAGATGCTGTGCGAATGTTGTTTTACCAACGTGCCGGTTGCGATAAAGATGCAAAATATGCTGGCGAGGCATGGAGCGATGAGGCAAGTCACATTGGTTCTTTGCAAGATGGCGAGTGTCGCTTGTGGAACGACAAAGACAATTCTTCCACGCAACGTGACTTACGCGGTGGTTGGTACGATGCCGGCGACATGAACAAATACACGGTATGGGGCAGTAATTATGTTGAAAATCTTTTGAATGCGTATAGAGAAAATCCCGATGTTTGGACCGATGATTATAATATCCCTGAATCAGGAAATGGTATCCCTGATTTATTAGACGAGGTCAAGTGGGAACTTGACTGGATTCTTCACATGCAGGAAGACGACGGTTCCGTACTTTGTGTAGATGACTTAGACGGTGCTTCCCCCCCTTCGTCGTGCGACCATCAGACATTCTACGGACCAGCGACGACAAATGCGTCTTACGCTGCCGCCAAAGCA
>JAEEQV010000255.1:0-3764 GCA_016285445.1 Bacteroidales bacterium | reverse complement strand
TATCCCGACAAAACAATCCGATTAGAAAAATATGCCGAGAATTTCCATGACCGTTTTCTCATAATTGACGACGTGGTCTATCATTTTGGAGCAAGTTTCAAAGACTTGGGCAACCGCTTGTTCGCATTCAACAAAATGGGATTGGACAAGAATCTGATTCTTTCTGCTGTAAAAGGAAAATTTGAGAAACCGTAGGCATTTCGGTACGGTAATAACTACGCATAAAATCGTATTTTTTACATAAACCCACCATTTTGGTAGGTTATATGTAAAATATCTTTACATTTGCAATAGAAATTTTTGGAAATATGAAAACTCATTTATTGGAACTTGAAGCCGAGTCGATTTACATTCTACGCGAAGTTGCGGCTCAATTTGAACGACCGGCAATCTTGTTTTCGGGAGGGAAAGACTCAATTGTGGTTACTCATTTGGCTTACAAGGCTTTTTATCCTGCCAAATTGCCGTTTCCGCTTGTCCACATTGACACAGGACACAATTTTGTGGAAACGCTTGAATACCGCGACGCATTGGTGAAAAAGTTGGGCGCTGAACTGATTGTCGGCTCGGTGCAGGAATCGATTGACTCGGGGAGAGTGAAGGAGGAAACTGGTTTCAATGCAAGTCGTAATGCGCTGCAAACCACCACGTTGCTCGATACTATCGAGAAATATAAATTCGATGCGTGTATTGGCGGAGCCCGCCGTGACGAGGAAAAAGCCCGTGCCAAAGAACGCATTTTCTCGCACCGCGACGATTTCGGACAGTGGAATCCGAAAAATCAGCGACCTGAACTGTGGAACATTTTCAACGGTCGAAAAAACATAGGCGAGCATTTTCGCGTGTTCCCAATCAGCAACTGGACGGAAATGGACGTATGGCAATATATTTTGCAGGAGAAAATAGAGTTGCCGTCGCTCTATTACACGCATACACGAAAGGTATTTCAACGTGACGGGCAGTGGCTTGCCGCCGAAGATTGCATAAAACGCCGTCCCGACGAGGTGGTGGTTGAGAAGGAAGTACGCTGCCGTACAATCGGCGACATAACGTGTACGGGACTGACGCTTTCTACGGCTCATTCGCTCGAAGATATTGTTGCCGAGATTGCTGCCACACGTGTTACAGAACGTGGTGGTCGTGCCGACGACAAACGGTCAGAAACAGCGATGGAAGACCGCAAAAAACAAGGATATTTTTAGTAGAGACGCGATTAATTGCGTCTTTACAATTAAATGTAGAAAAAATTACGAACATGAACAACGGATACTTGGATATGCAATTGTTGCGGTTCACAACCGCAGGCAGTGTCGATGACGGAAAAAGCACGCTGATTGGCAGACTGCTGTACGATAGCAAATCGATTTTTGAAGACCAGATGGAAGCAGTTGAAACGGCGTCGAAAAGTCGTGGAAACGAGGAAGTTAACCTAGCCTTACTCACCGACGGACTTCGTGCCGAACGTGAGCAGGGAATCACCATAGATGTGGCGTACCGTTATTTTGCCACGCCAAAACGGAAATTCATCATAGCCGACACTCCGGGACATATTGAATACACTCGAAATATGGTTACGGGTGCTTCCACAGCCGACTTGGCGGTGATTTTGGTCGATGCCCGTCATGGAATTATGGAGCAGACCATTCGCCATTCATACGTGGCTGCATTGCTGGCTATCAAGCAGATAGTAGTTTGCGTGAACAAGATGGATTTGGTCGATTTTTCTCACGATGTGTTTACAAAAATCGTTGACGACTACAAGAATATGTCTGCTCATTTGCCTATTGGCAAGGTCGATTTTATCCCGATTTCAGCAAAGTTGGGCGACAATGTGGTGAATCCGTCAACCAATATGCCATGGTACAGTGGAAAACCGCTTCTTGAATTTTTGGAAACGGTTGAAATTCAAGATGATAACAAAGATTCGTTCCGTATGCCAGTTCAATATGTCATTCGTCCTATTTCGGAAAAATATGTTGATTTCCGTGGCTATGCAGGTCGTGTTGCAAGTGGGAAAATTACTGTGGGTGAAAGTGTTACGGTTTTACCTTCGAGACAAAGATCAATTGTGTCTTCTATTTGGTTGGCCGACAAGGAATTACAGGAAGCGTCTGCTGGCGATTCGGTAACAATTTGTTTGTCAAACGACATTGATATTAGTCGTGGCGATGTGCTCTGTCTCGACAATGGGCAGATTCCCCAAGTGGGACAAGCCGTTTCGATGGACATTTGTTGGTTCCGCGAGACGCCGTTGCAAATCGGTAAACGTTACATAATCCGCCATGCTACACAGGAAGTTGTGGGAATGTTCAAGGCTATCGACTACAAAATCGACATTAGCACACAAGATAAATTGTCCGATGTTAACCAATTGACAATGAATGATATAGCACACGTTCAACTGAAAACTGCAAGTCCGCTTGTGTTTGAACCGTACCACACCAACAAGGTGATGGGAAGCGTGATTATTGTTGACCCCGACACGAACGACACGTTAGGGGCGGGAATGATAGACGAGATGAATTAAGGTGTAAGAATTATGTAGAGACGCAATTCATTGCGTCTCAGTAGTTTATCTTGATAGATTATGGATATAGAAGCATTAAACAAACAGTTTGAAAATGCGTCGGCTAACGATGTTTTGGCATTTTTTCTGAAAGAATTTCAGGGAGAGATAGCCCTTTCTTCGAGTTTGAGCTACGAAGATCAGGTGCTGACCGATATGATTAGCAAAATCGACAAATCGACTCGTATTTTCACGCTTGACACGGGTCGTTGCTTTCCCGAAACTTATTCGCTGATTGAACGAACAAACGAATACTACGGTATTAAACTTGAAGTTTATTTTCCTGACTATCAGAATGTTCAGAAAATGGTTGCAGAGCATGGAATGAATCTGTTTTACACGAGTGTGGAACTGCGTCATTTGTGTTGCAACGTGCGTAAGATTGAACCGCTGCAACGTGCCTTGAAAGGTCTGAAAGTGTGGATTTGCGGCCTTCGCCGTCAGCAGAGCGTGACGCGTAAAGATATGCAACTAGTGGAGTGGGACGAAAACAACGGTCTTGTCAAACTTAATCCCTTGATTAACTGGACCGAAGACGATGTGAAAGCATACGTAAAACAAAATAGCGTGCCATATAACAAACTGCACGACAAGGGTTTCCCGTCAATTGGCTGCCAGCCATGTACACGTGCCGTTGAACCGGGTGAAGACATCCGTTCTGGCCGTTGGTGGTGGGAAAATCCCGAACATAGGGAATGCGGGTTGCATAGAAGGTAGAACTCTGGTTTTTACGTTTTTCCCTCGTTATAATCAGTATTGCTGATTATGAAATAGAAATATTTGGCTTAAAAAACGATTAAAAATTCAATTATTGTTTTAGCTGCCGAACCAATTTATGCACCTTGGTAATGGTTACCCGTTCTTTTTTGCGTGTAAACTCATCGGGGGTGTTGCTGTAAGTGTGATGAAAGTTTGCCGCGATGTAGTCACCTTTTTTGTTGAATGTCCGCATAAAAAAACGCAGAATTTCAATGTTGTTTTTTCGTAGAACCTCCATATTGTCAGCTGTCAGTTCATATACGGCTGTTGCTTGTCCGTCAATGAAATCGTTTATTCCCTTGTCCTTGCAGATTATTTTGTCGCCATTTGCCAATTCCATGGTAATGTCGCCTGAAATACCGCATTTGTGGAAATAATCGCACAAATCCTTGTCGGATTCCAAATTGACATTGATTTCCAACAAACCTCCCGTCGGCGT
>JAEEQV010000254.1:0-3773 GCA_016285445.1 Bacteroidales bacterium | reverse complement strand
GGCCGAATACAATTTACCGCTCAAAATGGGAATCTACGTGCTGACCGACAAAAACGGCAAAGCCGAAATCGACCTGCCGGTAAGCGGAAATATAGATTCACCCGACTTTTCGTACAGAAAAATCATTCTCAAAGCATTGGGCAACGTACTCATAAAAGTTGCTTCGTCGCCATTCTACGCGCTGAAGTCAGACGGCGAACTTGAAAACGTATACTTCACGGCAACTTCTACCGAATTTACCGACGAAGAATATTCTCATTTTGCACAATTGGCTTCAATCCTTCGTGAAAAACCCGAACTCAAGTTGTATTTGACGCAGGATTTGCTCTATTCCAACGCATTGACTGAATACTGCGTTGTGGAATTGAAGAAAAACATGGCTATTCAGGACACGACCAATTTTGTGAACGAATACAATGCAAACGATTTGCTCGTGAAAGAACAGTATTGTGCAATTCCGACTAAATCGCAGGAAGTCACGGATTTTGCCGATAAGTTGCTGGAGAAAAAAGGCATAAAAAACAGCAACAAATATTCCAACGAACAAAAAGCCGTGCTAATTTACGAAAACGACATGCGTCCGGCAATCCTCAAAGACATGAACTGGCGAAACACCATTCTCCATTCGTATCTGACAAAACAATGCTCGGTTGCAGATTCGTCGCTTTCCATTTCGTCGAATTTAATTGAAAACGACACAATTAAGAATTTCAGAGACAATTATCGGGTTACATGGAAAATCGGTGAATAGTTTGTGGTTTACCGAAAAAATGTATATTTGCCGCCGTAAAAAAATCACAGATGCAGGACATTAGAAATATTGCGATTATCGCACACGTCGACCACGGAAAGACTACCTTGGTTGACAGAATTTTACATCAAGTTAAGACATTCCGCGAAAACGAAGAAACGGGAGATTTAATCCTCGACAACAACGACCTTGAACGTGAACGAGGCATTACAATTTTGTCGAAAAACGTTTCGGTTCGTTATAAAGGTGTAAAAATCAACATTATTGATACTCCGGGACACTCCGATTTCGGTGGCGAGGTTGAACGCGTGCTGAACATGGCAGACGGATGCCTGTTACTTGTCGATGCGTTTGAAGGTCCTATGCCGCAAACGCGTTTCGTGCTTGAGAAAGCAATAGAAATGAACCTGAAACCTATCGTTGTGGTGAACAAAGTCGATAAACCAAACTGCGACCCCGAAGGAGCAAACGAGGCAGTTTTCGACCTAATGTGCAACCTCAACGCAAGCGAAGAACAACTTGATTTCAAAACCGTATATGGTTCGTCAAAACAAGGCTGGATGGGACCAGATTGGAAAACTCCGACTAGCGATTTCACCTATTTGTTGGACACAATCTTGGAAGAAATTCCAGCTCCTAAGATTGTTGAAGGAACCACACAAATGCGCATCACATCGCTCGACTATTCTTCGTACATCGGTCGTATTGCTGTCGGCCGTATCGCACGTGGAACGCTCATCGGCGGACAAAATGTTTCGCTTGTGAAACGCGACGGTTCCATTATGAAATCAAAAATCAAGGAACTTTACACGTTCGAAGGACTTGGCAAGGAAAAAATTAAAACCGAGGTTCAGTGCGGCGAAATCTGCGCAATCGTCGGTTTGGAAGGATTTGAAATTGGCGACACCGTTGCCGATTTTGAAAATCCTGAAGCATTGCCTCCAATCACTATCGACGAACCAACCATGTCGATGGTGTTTACAAACAACGATTCGCCGTTCTTCGGAAAAGAAGGTAAATTCGTAACTTCCCGTCACTTACGTGAACGTTTGTACAAGGAATTGGAGAAAAACCTTGCGCTCCGCATCGAAGAAACTGGCTCGGCAGATTCGTTCAACGTATTCGGTCGTGGAATCATGCACTTGTCGGTATTGATTGAAACGATGCGTCGCGAAGGCTACGAAATGCAAATCGGTCAGCCTCAAGTTATTATAAAAGAAATTGACGGTCAGAAGTGCGAACCTATGGAACAAGTCACCGTACACGTTCCCGAACGTCTTTCTGGAAAAGTCATTGAATTGATGACGCAACGCAAGGGTGAAATGAAGAACATGACCTCGAAAAACGACCGTGTTCACCTTGAATTTTCAATTCCTTCGCGTGGTTTGATTGGTTTGACAAGCAGCATGCTCACCGCAACCGAAGGAGAAGCCGTAATTTCGCACATTTTCACAGGCTTCGAGCCGTGGAAAGGCGAAATGCCGAACAAAAACAACGGTGCGCTGATTGCCATGGAAACAGGACAATCATACGCCTACGCAATCGATAAACTGCAAGACCGTGGAATTTTCTTCATCGAACCGGGCGACGAAGTGTATGCTGGTCAAGTTATCGGCGAACATGTGCGCGAAAACGATTTGGTCATCAATGTTTGTAAAAGCAAGAAACTCACCAATATGCGTGCTTCGGGTTCCGACGACAAAGTGGCAATCGCCCCTGCGAAAAAAATGTCGCTCGAAGAATGTATGGAATATATCCGCAAGGACGAATATTTGGAAGTAACGCCAAAATCGCTCCGTCTGCGTAAAATTATTCTTGACGAAAACGAACGCAAACGCGAAAAGAAGAGTGCAGAGAATAACTAAACTGCATTTCCTTTGTTGGATTCGTAAAAATATTCGTTTTTGTTATAATTGACGAAACAGCAGTATTCGACATTTCAAAGAATCAAACATATAGTGTTCTGGGTAAAACATTGTATGTGTATTTCCCTTATGCAAAATTATACACTGTTTTAGGTACTGAAATTCCGTTGGTTAATGGTTCTGTAGAACTAAAAGCATCCGTATATATACTTGTAAATGGAAATGAAACACAGAAAATAATAATCAATAAGAAAGATTAACTAAAAAGTAAGAGCAATGAATACAACGCATCAATTAGTCTTTGCGAGAAACTGAAATATTCCTATCTTTGTGACAAACAAAAAAATCAATACTATGCCACGAGCAAGAAACAAGGAAGATTTATTGAAATTCGCAGCGGAAAATTATGCGAAGTTGATGGAATTGATTTCAAACATGACTGAAGATCAAATGAATTCACCATTTGATTTTTCGGGCGATGCAAGTAAAAAAGAAGCACACTGGGGACGTGACAAAAACGTTCGCGACGTGCTAATCCACTTGTATGAATGGCATCAACTGATGATACAATTCGTTCAAAACAACACAAACAGCAAAATCATCCGTCCGTTTTTGCCGGCAGAATATTCGTGGAAAACCTACGGGGCAATGAACGTGATGTTTTGGAACCGCCATCAAAACACAAGTCTCGAGGCGGCAAAAGAATTGCTTGCCCAAAGCCATTCAAAAGTGCTTTCACTGGCGGAACAATTCACCAACGAGGAATTGTTCACAAAAAAATATTTTCCGTGGACCGGCACAAGCGATTTGGGCTCTTACTTTGTAAGCACCACGGCAAGCCACTACGATTGGGCAATCAAAAAGATAAAACTGCATTGTAAAAAAGTAGCATAAATGATAAACAGTCTTCTTGTAGGTTTGGGCGGAGCCATCGGTGCAATGGCACGGTACGGCATAGCTCTATTGCCGTTGAAAGAACCGTATGCATTTCCTCTCAAAACATTCATGGTCAACATAATTGGCTGTTTTGCAATAGGTTGTATTGTCGCACTTTCCATTCGCACGCAAAATCTCAGCCCACGGGCAATTTTATTTTTGAAGACAGGCATTTGTGGCGGATTCACAACCTACTCCACCTTTGCGTTGGAAACCACAAA
>JAEEQV010000253.1:0-3774 GCA_016285445.1 Bacteroidales bacterium | reverse complement strand
AACGCAGGACAAGTTGTATATCACCCGAAGCACATGAGTGCGGAACGTTTGCAAGAACTATATGAATACGCGTGGAAAGCGTTCTATCAAGATGAGACACAAGAGGAAAAAATGTTCAAACTCTTTACAAATGTGGTGCTCCGCGAAATGAACGATGGCACATATCGTCCACGAAACCGAGAACTTGCTAACAAATCGTTTGGTAAGGACGTTGTGAGAAACATAAAGTAATTGAGAATTGATAAAAATTGTAGGGCTGTCACATTGTGGCAGCCCCGCATATATAATGGCTGCCGTGATACAACAACACTATAGACTTATTCCCTTCAAACAAGGTGACTGTGCCTTTAGGCACTTCATATCGGTAGAATAGAGATTTATCTTCTTATTAAACGTGCCGTAAGGTACGTGTGATAGGTTATTCGTACCTACGGCACGAAAAGAAATGAGGAAATTTTGTCTCTACCAATATTTTGTGCCTAACGGCACATTTATTTTTTACGAATTATTGTAGGGACGTCGCGTGCGGCATCCATTTTTGGTATGCACAATATTCAGAAAAATAAAAAATCATTTCCACATTGTTCATCAGTAAGATTTAGTATTTTTGCCATGTAAAAAATCGGTACGAAAAAGATTATCGGATTTTACAAGATATATGAATATCATAGATATAGAAAATGAAAGTTCCAGAGAAATATTATGATGAAAAATTCAATTTCAAAGGTCAATGGGATATGCCATCAACTTGCGGATTGAAAGTATTGGATTATAACGGGAAAAAAATTGTGCTTGTGACGGAATTATACCAAGACAACCCAGGCACATCGGTCACATACGCGGGAGCGTCGTTGGCGAACCAAATTTGCGAAGCGAAAGGTTTCAATGTGAACGACATTCTTTATATAGAATGCAATCCCGACACAAGTTCAAAACTATCGTTTTACGATGAAGAATTTTTCCAAGTAACATTCGAAATTGCCGATGGAAAATTCACGGGAACGCCAAAATACAAACAACTTTCGCAAGAAGAAGCAAAAGAAATGATTACACTATGAGACGAATTTTGTCGTTCGTTGTTTTAATTGTTTTTCTTTCGAATACCACGTTTTGTCAGCAAATTCCCGCCATTCAAGACGCAAAGGATTTTGTCTTCGCCCAAAAGAAAAGCAAAATTGAGAATTGTGCATTTGAATTTGCCCCATGGCAAGCCGTTGAGTCGCAAAATTGCCATCTCAACAAGAAAAAATTCAGAAAAAACAAGGAAACAACGCGTTTATATGCCTTTTTCCCAATACCCTACACAGCACAACACTTCTATGATTATATGGTAGATAACACTGTTCTTGTTTCGGCAAACACGCCACAAGATTTTAGGAATCAATTTAAGCACGAGTTAACCGACAAGAAATTTCCTGCCGTAATCATTTGTCCCGGTGGAAGTTACCACCATCTTGGCATGAAACACGAAGGATATCAGGTGGCACGGTGGTTTACGCAACAAGGTTATGCGGCATTTGTGCTTCGCTATCGTGTGAGCAGCCACAGAGCACATCATCCCGATATGATTCAGGATTTGCAACTTGCAATTGCAATGCTGAAACAATATGCCGACGCGTGGTATATTGACACAACTGCAATTGGAGCAATTGGTTTTTCGGCTGGCGGTCATTTGGTTCTCCACAGTGGAATTACTCACGATAATTTCATTGAGAAAGAATTGCCAACAGCAAAGAATTACGGGTTGCGACCAAACTATATCATGTCGATTTATCCCGTGGTTTCTATGGAAGACAGCATTGCGCACCAGAAATCACGAAAAAATCTTCTTACGAAGAAATATACGGAAAGCGACATTCACCAATTTTCCATCGAGCAAAACATTCCCGACGATATGCCACCGACATTCGTCCTTGCCTGCACCGACGACAATGTGGTTGACGTCCGCAACAGTCGTGCACTTTGGCAGGCACTCAACAACAAACAAATCAATTTTAGTTCGTACGCAGAACTGCCGACTGGCGGTCACGGCTTTGGTATGTACAAAAACAACAGCGAAGCCACAAAAGATTGGAACGAACGTCTGCTGAAAAATTGGCTTGATATGATTCCCGCAATAAATCAATATCCATATCATGAATATTTTGACGAATTTTTTAACAAAAAAAGATTATTAGTAATGCCTGATGAAAACTAACAACAAACTCATTGGTCACATAGCGATATTCCTTGCATACAGCATTTTCGGGTTCAACATCATCACGTGCAAGAATCTTGTTTCATTTGGAGTAATCTCCCCTATCGGAATATTCTTTCTGCGAGCATTGGGAGCAACTATCTGTTTTTGGATTGTTTCATTTTTTCTACCGAAAGAAAAAGTTGACAAAAAAGATTTGCCGAAAATTTTTCTTGCGTCAATGTTGGGATTGTTTCTCACCCAGATGAGTTTTCTCAAGGCAATGATAATCACCACGCCCGTTGATGCGGCAATCATTACCACACTTACGCCAATATTCACAATGTTTATTGCCGCCATTTTCCTAAAAGAACCCATCACGTTCAAAAAAGCAGGCGGCGTGGGACTTAGTTTTGTCGGCGTTATTTTGTTGATTTTGAACAGCGTACATACGCCCAACGGCGTGGAACACAGTCATCCATTAGGCTTATGTTTGATGATATGCAACTGTCTCTTTTTTGCCTTGTATTTAGGTGCGTTCAGACCATTGGTGCAAAAATACGGAACCATCACATTTATGAAATGGATGTTTTTGTTCTCGATGCTCATCGCTATTCCGTTCAATATCAAAGAGATGATTACCACGGACTACACATTGCTCACTTCTGAATTTATGTGGAATTTAGCGTTTACTGTGATTTGTGCGACGTTCATAGCCTATTTTCTTGTTCCCATCGGGCAAAAAAATCTTCGTCCGACCATTGTTAGTATGTATGCCTACGTGCAACCATTTATTGCGTCAATTGTCAGCATCATAATTGGAATGGATGCTATGACGTGGCAAAAAATTCTTGCCGCAATACTTGTATTTACGGGTGTATTCCTTGTAAATAAGAGTAAGGCGAAAGAAAATTGATAACTTGTGTATAAATTCGTCTATTTACTTTTTTTGAAAACATAAAAACGATTTATTTTGCACCAGATTTACATAATGATAGTAAAATGAAAAACATTTCAGAACGTTCGGCCGACAATATGCGTATTCTCGCGGTTTCAATGGTCGAAAAAGCAAAATCCGGTCACCCAGGAGGTGCAATGGGCGGCATGGATTTCATCTCCGTTTTATACTCAGATTTTCTGCAATACGACGCGACCGACATGGCGTGGGCAAATCGTGACAGATTTTTCCTTGACCCTGTACACATGTTACCGATGTTGTATGCGACTTTGTGCATGGTTGGAACGCTTTCCATTGAGGATTTGAAAAATTTCCGCCAATGGGGAAGCCTAACTGCCGGACACCCTGAAGTAAACCACAAAATTGGTATTGAAAACACGTCGGGACCGCTCGGACAAGGTCATACGATGGCTGTAGGGGCGGCTATTGCGGAGAATTTTCTTCGTGCCCGTTTCGGCGAATGGATGAAACACAAAATCTACGCATTCATTTCCGACGGTGGCATCCAAGAGGAAATTTCGCAAGGCGCAGGACGTATTGCCGGACATCTTGGTTTGGACAACCTCATTATGTTCTACGACTCCAACGACATCCAGCTTTCTACTGAGACGAAGGAAGTGATGACTGAGGACACTGCTGC
>JAEEQV010000252.1:0-3782 GCA_016285445.1 Bacteroidales bacterium | reverse complement strand
ATGTAGAAACAAGGAATGTTTTTCTTGTAGAACGGGCAGTGGTCGCTGTTGCAGGCCTCGCCACGAACTTGAATGTGTTTGAAATAGTTTTTTTCGTCGTTGATTTTCTGTATCAGCGACATTTCTTTGTCGAACACCTTGCCGTTTACCACGCAAATGCCGTCGTCGCCAGTGCCGACCAAATCGAGGTTGATGACAAAATCACAGCCGTCACAATCCATATATAAATTGTCGTTCACAAATGCCTTGGAACCAAGCATTCCAAGTTCTTCACCCGTAAAAGCGATGAAGTAGAGGTTGACGGGAATTTCGTTTTTGTGTTTCTGAAAGTATTCTGCCAGCGTGAGCATAAGAGCCACGCCACTCGCATTGTCGTTTGCTCCATTGTAGGTTACTGGACCGAATTGTCCCAAATGGTCATAATGCGCAGTGAAATATATTGATTTATTAGATTGTTGATTTTCAATATAATAACAAATATTATTTGAAGTTATAGTTTCAAGTTTTTGCGTTACGTCAAATGTGATGTTTTTTATGTTTTTTGATTTCAAACTTTTGTCGGATACGATGAAATATGGTGTGTTTCCACACACGCTGGCAATGTTTTGCGTCAGTTTTTGGTTGGTGATTTTAATGATTGCCCCGATGGAGTAGATTTCGCTCCACACTAAATCAAGCGTAATCCAATTGTTGATTATTTCTTTTTGTTGTGCGGTCAGCGTTGTGTCTGTTTCGTCGAAAATCAAGCAGTTTTGGGCATATTTCGATTTGTATTTTTCTTTCAATGCACTTGTGTTGTTTCCCGAACAAACGTCTTGTAAATCCTTCTTATTGAATGGAATACATTTTAATGTAGCTGTTCCGCCACCACTGATTGCGTCAATCATAAAATCCGTCCCTGCGGTGAGTTGCACACCGTCAACGGTAAGTTGCAGTTTGTCGGGAAAGGTGTTTACGGGGTAGGTTACAGCAGATCCTCCTTCGTCGAACAGATTTTGCAATTGGAACGACTCAAATTTTTGTTTGATATATTTCTCGGCGTTTTGAATGCCGTTGTTCACATAACCGCGACCGTGCATCCGTTCGGAACATAAGTCGTTCAGATATTTCCTTCCGTTTTCAACCTGTGCCGACAAAAACGACGGAAAGACAAGAAATAGTATGAAGGCAAAGCGTTTCATTTTGAAAGTTGAGAGATTAGAGACGAGAGTTGAGAGTTGAGTTGACAATCGATTCTAAATATTATTAATTTCAATGTTTTCAGGTATTTTGAATCCGTCAACAATTGCCGAAATTTTGTGGAACGTTTCGTCATCTTTGAACTCAATCTCGTTGATTCCAGCGTTTTGAATCCGTCGGATGCAATATTCAATATTCATATTGTCGATGCGGAACGCGGGGGCGTAGGCGAACGTTTTTTCGTCGTTGGTCTTCACTTCGTGGATAAGTCCCGCATTTGTCATTGTCGTCAAAATCATTTTGGTGATTCTATGTGGCAAATCGATTGATTCGCTGATTTCCAACGATGTTTGCGGAGGTAATTCTTTCTTAAATTGTTCCGTTATGGAATGAAGGATGAGCAGCGCCAATTTTGTCTTCAGGCCTGTGCTCAACTGCGTAACCTCGAGTTCGTATTCAAAATTTTTCACATTTTGTATTGAATATGCCATTCCCGCACCCACAAGGATGATTGTCCACGACATCTGCAACCACACGAGGAACAACGGAATAGCGGCGAAACTACCGTAGATGGCGTTGTAGTTTGATACGCCAATCTGGAATTTGAAGTAAAAATACTGCACAATCTGGAATGCGATACCTGTGATGATTCCGCTGATGAATGCCGCCTTGAACTGCACTTTCGTGTTTGGCATCACAATGTAAAGGAGTGCGAATGCAAACCATAACAAACTGTAAGGCAATAGGTTAAGACCAAACGAAATTAGCCCGTTAAAGCGATTAACCCATTCCACCGAAAGGGCGGTTTCGGCAATCCAGTCGGTAATGTAGGAGGTTACGCTGTAAGAAATGATGAGGCAGAACGGTGCGAGGAGCACGATGGTGATGTAATCGCTCAACTTGCGGGTGATGGTCCGTTGCTTATCGACAGACCAAATTTCGTTGAATGCACTTTCAATGTTGCTCATTACCTTGATGACCGACCAAAGTAATACCACAATACCGACGCCGGCAATGAGTCCGCCTTGCGTCCGTGCCAACATTGACTCGCTGAATTCCAGAATCATATCGACAATGTCCTGTTTGTCGGAAAAGAGCGAAATAAGATAATCTTCCAGATATTGGTCGAAACCGAAACCTTTCGCTATTCCGTATGCCATGGCGGCAAGCGGCACGAGCGACAAAACCGTGTAATAGGTGAGGGCCGAGGCCTTCTCCACGCAACGTTTTTGTAGGAATCCTTTACCCGAAAGAATCACGATTTGCAAAAGACGAATCCATTTGAATTTTTTATCAGAGATTTTCTTTTTGTTGATGCTCCAAACTTCAACGGTGACAAAGTGCAATATCTTTGCAATTAAACCTTTTTCTTGCTTAGCCATAGCCGTACATTTTTTATTGTAATGCAAATATAGAAAAGAAATTCTTATATCTTTTTCAAAAACTTGATAATGAGAAAACTTACTTTTTCTCTTGAAAGAAAAAGTAACCAAAAAGTTCAAGACGGACTTGCTCAGCTAAAAAGCAATCGCAATCTAAAAAACAAACAGATTCCTTGCCTCACGTTGTTCGGCTACGGAATGACGGCGCCATACGCCCACCGTCACCCTGAGTAACGCGAAGGGTCTGTTGGAATTATTCAAAAAATTTCTTATTTTTGAATTTCAAACAATTGTCAACATGAGTATATATGATAGTTTTTCACAAGAAAATGGGCTTCCATATGCATTATCATCAGAAACCAAAAGATTAGTTTTTATTGATGATGTTAAAAAGGGATTAGAATGTAACTGCATTTGCCCCAAATGCAAAGAAAATGTTATTGCAAAAAATCAGGGTTCAATAAGAGTTCATCATTTTGCACACTCTTCTGGCAAAACTTGTGTTAAAGCACGCGAAAAAACGATTCATGACTTTGCAAAAGAAGTATTTAAGGAATATAAAACGCTGTCTTTGCCCAAAGTTGAAATAACCCGAGAAAATGTTGACGACAAATCTTTGGCTGTTCTTTTGGATAAATTTGACATGAAGTCATTTTCGATTTTTCCAGAACGGGAAAATATTCATTATGATAATGTTGAGTTAGAAAAAACATTAGAAAATCTAAATCGACGCCCCGATGCAACTGCAACAAAAACAAATGAAGACACTCTATATGTTGAATTTTATTTTTCACATGCTGTTGACGAAGAAAAACAAGAATTGCTCAAAAAGTTACAGGCGAATTGCGTGGAAATAGATTTAAATTATTTTGATTTTTTAGAGGGGAAAAACGATGAAGAAAATCGTAAAAACATGAACGAATATCTTCAAAAATCAATTCATCACAAGTGGATTTCCTACAATTACTCTCCAGATACTATAATCAAAAAAATTGAAGAAGAAAAACTACGAATTTACGAATTGGCAAAAGATACAATCCTAAAAAAGCAAATAAATATACCTTCTCTGAAAATCGATAAAACCATTCTAAATACAAAGTTTCTCGACCTAATGAATTATTTTGGAAAAGACTCAATAACTTTCAAAAAATCTCCTATACAAGAACCCTATTGTGAATTGACACCTCCATTTGACGACAGATTAGAATTTGACAATTTAAA
>JAEEQV010000251.1:0-3786 GCA_016285445.1 Bacteroidales bacterium | reverse complement strand
AATTTGGTTTATAAGTGAGTTAAATTCATGACTGATATTTCTGCGTCTTGCGTAACGCATTAGTCGTTGTGTATTGACGGAATAAAGGTCGAAAGCAAGTTCATACATATTCAGCGATTCGGCACCACGCAAATAGTCAAAATCCGCATCTTTTTGTGTGTCAACCAGCAGTTTTTCAAGAGTTGGAACTTTTATGCCGTCGGCAATCATCAGAGGTGATTCAGTGACGAGCGTTTTTACGATGATACAATTAGTTTGTAGGTCAATGTAATCGGACATAAAAGTCGCATTGGGCTGACGATAAACGTTTTTCTATATTTTTTTCAGGTGGATAAAAACCGATTCAACAGCATCGCGGTTAGTTTCATCATAAATTGCGTTATTGATGGACAAGTGATGCTGAAAGGAAGACAGAATACTACCATCATAAACACAGAAGTCAGTAAACGGAAGTTCCGCCTTCAATTGGGAATACAACTCCTTGGTCTGTTCAGTAGGCACATAAGAGAATGTTTGTTTTTGTGCAATAGCATATTTCCCCTGACCAACCCGTACCAGTTCGTTATCCTTTGCCAAGGAACTAAGGTATTGTTGAGCGGTGACAGGATTCATACCATAATCATTTGCCAAAGATCGGGCATTGACTATGAAGTGGGATTGAGCAAACTCCAGTATTTGTCTTTTACTTGCATTCATATACTCTTGTATTTTTTTACAAAAATAATATAAGTTCGGCAATAAACAAAATTCATTGCCGATTTTATATAAAAAATTATATCGGTCTTCCATATCGTCCATGCGAGGTGTGAATGAGAGGTGTCTTTTCTTGAAAAGAAATGTTAAAAAAGTTCTTTTTACGAAAATTTATGCTTACTTTTGTTTAGTTATGTAAACCAATTGTTCAGAAATGTATTTTTGAACAATAGTTGTTGGAAGTAAACAATTATATATAATTGACTATGAACGCGGTGGGGAATGGGAGGATGAATCCCTATAGGACAACAAAACACTCAATGGCTTGTATTTTTGAAATGCAAGCCATTCTTTTAAAAAATTATGTACTTTAGCAAAAAATAACACAATGAAAAATTTTATCCTATTCGATACGCAAGTTCGTGATGCATTGAAGCCATTCACGTTTACTCGACCCGTTTCAGAGATCCGTTGCGGAATACTTACCATTACCGAAAAATGGAATAAGCGTTTGCAAACGACGTGTTCGTTTAAGACTGCCGATTATCTTCAGACAAAATTTCAATTACACGAAACAGAAGACAACATATATATAAATAGTGCCGTTTTTCCAACACAGGAAATTGCCGAAGCAGTTCTAAACTTGGCAGAGAACGCAGTTTTGACGACAGAAAAATCGTGGATTGCGGCACGAGTAAAATCGTTACATGACGAAACAGATTTGTCTTCATTACAGCAAATTCCGTTTTCGGGTGAATGTAAGCAATTGGAACATATCTGGAACATATTTCAATTCAATCCTGATGAGATAAATGCTGATTTTGAGTTGGTTACGGCTGGTCGTCACTCGCAGAAACTGAGTGAGACGAATCGTGTCATTTGTCCTGAAAATGTGTTTGTTGAAGAAGGTGCGAGTGTGGAATTTGCAATTATCAATGCTTCTGGGGGCAAAGTATATATTGGCAAAGAAGCCGAGATATGGGAAAATGCAGTCATTCGTGCTCCTTTTGCAATGAACGAGCACGCTGTCGTGAAAATGTCGGCTAAGATTTATGAAGGAACGACCATCGGGCCATATTCCAAAGTTGGTGGCGAAGTGCAGAACTCCGTCATTATTGGCTATTCTAACAAAGGCCACGACGGATATTTGGGGAATTCGGTGCTTGGCGAATGGTGTAATTTAGGCGCTGACACCAATAATTCAAATCTCAAAAACGATTATTCTCCCGTGAAAGTATGGAATTATGCGACGCGACATTTTGAAAATTCGGGTTTGCAGTTTTGCGGACTGATGATGGGTGACCATTCCAAGTCGGCAATCAATACGATGTTTAACACGGGAACGGTTGTCGGCGTTTGTGCCAATATATATGGTGGCGGATTTCCACGGAATTTCATTCCTTCGTTTTCGCGAGGCGGTGCACAAGGAATCGAGGAAAATTATCTTGCTAAGGCATGTGAAACGGCAACACGTGTGTATGCCCGCCGTCATAAGGTTTTTGACGATGTGGAAACTGCAATTTTGACAACAATTTTTGAAGAAACACGACAAAATCGTATTTTTTAGTCATTGGCATACGATTTGACTTAATGAATTTACGATGATTTTTATGCGTAAAACTGACAATTTGACTTTTTATGGCAAACTCGATTAAGAAAGATTTTACAGACTTATTTTTTAATACAATAGACGGAAACGCAGAAATAATACCGATTGTAACGGATGAGGATATAAAAATTCAACATACTGAAGATATTCCTAACGTACTGCCAATTTTACCGCTTAAAAACGCGATTCTCTTTCCGGGAATCGTTATGCCTATTACTGTTGGTCGTGAACAATCGATTCGTTTGATTCGTGATTATAACAAAAAATCGAAACTTATTGGAACTGCAACGCAACGAGACTCGCAAGTGGAGAAGCCCGTTTTGGCCGACTTGTTCAACGTGGGAACGGTTGCAAAAATCCTGAAGATTCTGGAAATGCCCGACGGTACGACTATGGCTATTCTTCAAGGTGTTTCCCGTATTGCGATTATGGAACAGGTTCAGCACGAACCATACATGATGTGTAACGTGGTTCGCAGAACTGACGTGAAACCTGTCCAAGACAAAGAATTTGACGCAATTATTTCCTCGGTGAAAGATATGTCGGTGAAGGTGGTGAAAATGTCGTCGCAAATACCGAAAGAATCGATGTTTGCGATAAAAAACATTTCTGACGCCACGTTCATTGTGAATTTTATGTCGTCGAACGTTGACGCTCCGGTTGACAAGAAAATCGCTTTGCTTGACATTGATGACCTGAAGTCGCGTGCAATTATGTTGATGCAACTATTGTCGCAACAACTGCAAATTCTTGAGATTAAAAATGATATCTTGACAAAAACTCGTCAGGATATTGACCAGCAACAACGAGATTATTTTTTGCACCAACAAATGAAACAGATTCAGAATGAGTTGGGCGAGGAATCTGTGGATGCTGAAATAGAGAAATTCCGCGAAAAAGCCAAAGATAAAAAATGGTCGAAGGAAATTGCGGAACATTTTGAAAAAGAGTTGGTTAAGTTAAGTCGTGTCGGAACGCATTCTCCTGATTATTCTGTACAATATTCTTATGTGCAGACTTTGGTTGAATTGCCATGGAACGAATATTCCGAAGACAATTTTGACTTGAATAATGCCGAGAAGGTTTTGAATGCCGACCATTACGGTTTGGACAAGGTGAAAAAACGTATTTTGGAACACCTTGCCGTTCTCAAGCTGAAAAACGACATGAAATCGCCAATCCTTTGTCTGTACGGACCTCCGGGAGTTGGAAAAACGTCGTTGGGTAAGTCGATTGCCCGTGCTTTGGGCCGAAAATATTGCCGAATGTCGTTGGGCGGTTTGCACGATGAATCGGAAATTCGTGGTCATAGAAAAACCTATATTGGCGCTATGCCTGGACGAATTATCCAAAATCTGAAGAAAGTGAAGACTTCAAACCCTGTCTTTGTGTTGGACGAAGTCGATAAAGTTGGCCGTGATGTGCACGGCGACCCGGAATCGGCATTGTTGGAGGTTTTGGACCCCGAACAAAATAACACGTTC
>JAEEQV010000250.1:0-3792 GCA_016285445.1 Bacteroidales bacterium | reverse complement strand
GATGAGAACATTAAAGACTATCCCGAGTATAAGCCTACTCGGACAGCCTCTCCATTTAATAAATAAACCTATACTCTACAATGCCCATTGAAAATCAAAGCATAGCACAAATATTCGAGAATTTTAAGATTCCCCAAAAAGTTGTTTTGCCTTCGGTTCAGAAAATTCTGGAAGAAACATTTGTTCATTTGCTAAAAAACAGATACGGAATTGATGATGAGGAAATTATAAAAAAGCACATAGAAATCACTATAGATTTTGAAAAATGCGACTATGAAATCTGGCATAACAGAGAAGTTGTTGCTGATGAATTTTTTAAGGACAATTCAAATTCTATTTTCAGTCAAATTTCTCTTTCGCAAGCACGAAAAATCAACAAAAACATAGCGATTGGCGAGAAATTTACTGAAAAAATGAGCATAGGTTTTTTGGGGCGTAGAAATGTTGTTGCCGCACGTGAAATACTAATAGAAAAAGTAAGGGATTTAGTGTATAACGAACGCTACGAAAAATATAAAACGTTTGTAAAGGAAGTGAATACGGGAAACATTTTGCTTGATTGGAAAAAACAAATTCTTGTCCTTGCTACACTTCTATGAAAAACACCCATCCAATGAAATTTATTTTTTCTTGTATATCCATATTAATGTTTACACTTGGTGCCAACTACTTGTTCGCCAATGAAGGAATAGTGTATCCCGCTACATTCAAAACAACCAATGCTCTAAATGTTCGTCAACATCCTAACCAGACCAGCGAAAAGGTTGGACTTTTGCAAAAAAGTGAAGAGGTTGTTGTTGATTCGATGCATGACAATCAATGGGCATGCATAACACACAATGGCGAGGTAGCCTACATCGCTACAGATTTTATTGCATATCAGCATTCCGTTCCTAAAAACAAAAACTTTGTTGAAACACTAAAAAATGTTCGGATAGTTGGCAGGATTCCTATAACTGGAGCGGCGGGAATCGCCATAATCCTTGTTTCTTTATTTGTAGGGATTTGTTTTTTATACTGTTTGTCGAGTGAATGCCGTACAATGTATGTTATTATTGCGGTTGTTGGTGGCATAGGTTATTTTATTGGCGGTTTTACGTGGTTTCTTTGGGCAATTGCGATAGCTTTGGGATTCTTTTTTTTCGTATTTCTATCAGACCGTCGATTGGCATTTTATTGGACTCTGCTCAAAGAACCTCTTTTTGCGCTCAACCAGTTGCAATACATATTGCAAAAACCATGGAGACCATTGTTAAAGAACAGAGACTCCCGATTCTGTAAACTACTCAAAATGTCGCCCAAAATAACCCCGTCCATGCACCCTATGCAGCGTTTTTGTTACAAACTCTGGCACATCGGACATTATGTAATTGCATTTGTATTTTTTCTTCTGCAATTTGCACTGTACATTATCAGCACGCCGTTACGGTTGTTCAACGCTTTTTTCTACAACATAATCATCCACATTCCGTGTGCGTTGCACGACTACATTGCCGAGGTTTTTAATCCCAAGGGCGATGGAATGCGTTTTTTAGGGAAATGGGAATATTGGTATCAATATTTCTTGAAACTGCCGTATCGTTTCTACAAATATTTGCTAAAAAGAAGCATACTGACCACGTTGGAAAGTATCATCTACACAATTGTCGATATTGTGGTGCCAACACTTACAATGTATCATGGCACATCCAACGATGCAAGTTATCAAATTACTGGCGACGAGGACGTAACGTTCAAGGTGGGCGGAGGAAACTATGCAGGGAACGGGATTTACTTTGCCATTGCCAAAAGCACATCCGAACACTACGCAAGGGGAGCGATTATTATAGCCAGAGTTTCACTGGGGCGTGTTTTCAACATAAATACGTCAACCGATGACATTCGAAATTGTGTTGCATGCCGTGGTGAAGAAATTACCAAATGGGGCTTGCGAAAAAAAATCACAACAATTGAATGGTGGAGAAAAAACACACGTTGGTGGGAATACTGTATGTTGCAACAATCGGGCATATACAAAAAAGCATGGAGAATTCGTCCTTTGTATATAGAAAATGTAAATACTGGCTCTAAGGAACGAATCTACAAAGGAATGGCACCATGGATTTTCAAAAAAATGAAAAATAGTACCCGAAAATAAATAATGACGTATAAAAAGAATGTTTAACAAATAAATATAAAATGTATGTTACTTCGTCAAACTAAAAACACATTTATCCGTTGTACCGACGACTACGGATACATTACCAACCAACTCATTCGCCACGACAGAACTTACGATGAGTACGGCGCCGATTTATTGAAACAGATTTCGCGTGAACCGCATTCAATTGACGACATTGTTGACAGACTGATGACGGTTTACAAAGATGTGGACAGAGACACGCTCTACAACGATTTTATGGAATTTGCCACCGACCTTGTGGAACACAAATTCCTAATTATGGGCGAAACGCCCGAGGAATTGGATTCAAAAGATGATGAGTTCACCTACAATATTGAGATTCCTAAAACCTTGGCGTACGATTTCACCCAAACTGCCAAACAGGATGTGAAGGACACTACGCAGGAGTTTTTCCTTGAACACGTGCAGAAAACGCCACGGCTTTCGGGTTTGCAGTTCGAACTTACCTCACGCTGCAACGAACGTTGCATCCATTGCTACATTCCCAACGGTAAAAAGAACACGGGCAAGGACATGCCCAAAGAAAAAGTGTTTTCTATAATAGACGAATTTGCCGAAATGGGCGGCTTGCACGTAACGCTTTCGGGTGGCGAGGTGTTTCTCCACAAAGATATTTGCGAGATTCTACGCTATTGCCGCCAAAAAGATATGAAGATTTCAATCCTTTCGAATCTCGTGTTGCTCAAAGACGAACAAATTCCTGTAATTAAGGAAGTTAACGTGTCGTTGATACAGGTTTCGCTTTATAGCATGAATCCCGAAATACACGATACGATTACAACCGTAAAGGGGTCACACGCAAAAACATTGGCTTCAATCGAAAAACTCTATAAAGCCGACATTCCCGTGCAGATTTCCTGCCCTGTGATGAAGGCAAACGCCAAAGGCTATGACAAGGTTATGCAGTACGCAAACGAACGTAAAATGAAGGCACAGACTGACTTCATTATGATGGCACAGTCGGACTGCAACACGCAAAACCTTGCAAACCGTATTTCGTTGGAAGAAACCGAGGCACTGCTCAAGGATATTCTAAACTGCGATGCCGATTATAAGGACATTACACTTAATCAGCCGTCCGTTGCCGACGAAATCAAGTTCGACCTCGAGCGGTTCAAAAAACAGCCAATTTGCGGCGTGGGACAAGACAACTGCTGCATAACCGAAAACGGCGATGTGTATCCGTGTGCTGGTTGGCAGGCTTACGTGTTGGGAAATGTATATGAGCAATCCTTACAGGAAATTTGGGATAATTCTGAGAAAATCAAAGAACTACGAAAAGTTACCCAAGCAAGTTTCCCTCAATGCTTGGAATGCGAAGCACGTGCATATTGTGCTATGTGTCTTGTTCGTAACTTCAACGAAAGTGGCGGAGATATGTTCAAAATCAATGAACATTTCTGTAAAGTGGCATTCCTAAATAAGAAGGTTGTAGAAGAATATTTTGGTATAAATGAAAAAAATACAAAGTCCAACAACTGAAACAGATTCTCCTGTAGAAGAGATTGTTAAACCTAAAGAATATAGGTGATGCAATTAGATGAAATCATTGCACAAACTTGCGATTGTCATATCCATTTCGGTCAGTTCCGAGATGGATATTTTTCTGT
>JAEEQV010000249.1:0-3854 GCA_016285445.1 Bacteroidales bacterium | reverse complement strand
CCACTCTTGTCAATCAACTCCTTGATTTCGGCTGGTTGATAATAGATTCCCGCAGCAAACGATATTCTGTTGGATTTGTCATGATTTGGTCTTAATAACAATCGCAGACGGGGATTGCAGAGCAACTGTTCGGAGTAGGTGTCATAGGTTGAACGAATGCCGGCATTAAGTTTTAGGGTAGTACCAATATCGTTGCTAAATGCAAATCTTTTTGAAAATCCCAAATATGCCGCGCCAATGTTTTGAACGTGAGTGAATTGTGAATTTGCCGCATTTTTGAGGTTTATTGCCGTATCGCAATAGGGAACCACGTAATTTGCGGAATCTATGTACGTCCATTCATTGTAGCGCACGTCATAATCCGACGAACTGAATGAAAGTCCCCAATACGTTGAGAAAGAACCTTTTACATACTTTCCGTCGTGCATGCAAGTAAGATTGTTCGTGCGTAATTTGTTTCGCCCATGTTCAAGGAAACTTCCCACTGCCAAAATTGCCGTAGAATCTTCAACCAACGTCTCACCATTGCTAAAACTTTCGCTTAATCGATATTGGCTTAACACGTCGAAGTTCTCATTTTCAAGGGAATGGTAATACAATGTTTTGAAGTCAAGTTGCGTTTTTTCGCTTGGTTGATAATTGAATGCAAGCGAATTACCAATGTGTTGGTAGGTATATTTTTCGCCGCCTTCAAAATAAATGGTCATTTTGTAGGTTTGTGCCTGTCCTCCAAAGTCGGTCACACGCTTGTCGGGAAGAAACGAGTAGGTGTTGTTTGCTCCGTAAATCCAATACGAAAGCGTTGCTTTGGGTGATATCTTGTATTTCAATAAACTTTGCACGTCGTAGAAAATAGGTTTGTATTCTCCTGATTCATCAAGTGTTTTCAATACGAGTGAGGTGTTTTTGTATCGTCCGCCGGCAAGAATGCTCAGTTTTTTGCTTTTGTCAATTCCTTGCACGGTGACATTTGCGTCCATAAGACTTGCATCGGCTTGCAGTTGAAATTGCTCCACATCTTTGTACGTCACATTTAGCACGCTCGACATCTTGTCGCCGTAGCAAATGTCAAAACCACCGCTTGAAAAGTCAACTCGCTCAACCATATAGGGATTTATGATACTCAATCCTTCCTGTTTGTCGGAACGAGCCATATTGGGCTTAAAAGCGGGCACTCCGTTCACATACACGAGATTCTCGTCATAACTTCCTCCTCGAACTGAATACTGTGAACTTAATTCTGACTTGGAGTTTACTCCTGCAAATGTTTTCAAACCACCTTCAATTCCCGTCATTGAAAGGTCTGCCAAGGCCTTTGTCTTTTCTGCAGAAAGATGTACCGTGTTGTCTTCGGCTTCCCTATTCGACGAAACGTCTATTTGCTTGATTTTAACGACATTCTCTCGTAAAACAACTGAAAGTGTTTGAGTTGAAGATGTGAGAATTATTTTTTTTGAATATTCCTCAAAACCAATTTTTTGAAAATATACTACACATTCTTTGTTTTTGGGTATTTCCAACTGAAATGAGCCATCGTCCTTGGTCAGACAATATGCGCCTTCGCAAGCAACCGATACGTATGATATTGGTGCTCCTTTTTTGTCAGATACCGTTCCTTGCAAAATACCTTTTTCTTGTGCAAAAAGTATTTGCGTAAGGCACAACAAAACGATGACTAACCAATGTTTCATACTGCAAAAATAACACATACATACATTGCAAAAACGAAAAAAACTCTTTTTTATTGGTAATAATGGTGTGTCAATGAAAAAATCGTACTTTTACAAAAAAATAAAACGATGAGAAACGTATTGCTCTCCATTTTCTTGACAATATTTTTGTTCTCTGCATGTGGCAAAAAAAATCCTGTTGTTTTCTCAAAAAAATCCGATTTGAGTGAAGTCAGCATTGCATTGGACACCAACGGCACATTTGTATATGAAGCTACCAGCAAGGTCGGACACGCCTTCAAGGAGAACGGAACGTTTACGATTGAAGACTCGTTGGTAATTTTGCGGTTCAATTACGAGAGTTATTCTGTGGGATGCCAAGAAATGCCTTTGAAAAACGATTCCATGTTGATAATGAATTATAAAGGGAAATATCTATTATATCCAACAATAAAAAGCATTCCAGAAACCAATTGCTCATTTGAGAATAATGACCAATTGATGCAAAAAGTGCTTGAAATCTATCAACAGAGTGATTTCCCACAGTATATAGGGAAACGCTACTTTGCTCTTGAATCGGGTGATTTTTCGTTATTGTTTGATGGAGAATGGAAGGTTTCTCCGTACTATGACTCGCAACTGAAATAGTTATTCAAGTTCACCTAAACCTTGGCGAACAATTTCTATTTCCTCGTTTGAGCAATCTACAACAGTCGAGGGGACGTTGTTTCCCATGCCTCCGTCAATTACAGCATCAACTAAATTATCGTATTCTTCTTTAATGATTTCGGGGTCGGTAAGATACTCCAAGATTTCATCCTTGCTTTTCACGGAACTCGTCAATATGGGATTGCCTAATTCCTTCACGATTGCGCGGCAGATATTGTTGTCGGGAATACGAATACCGACAGTTTTCTTCTTGCTTTTGAAGAGTTTGGGAACGTTGGAGTTTGCATTCAGAATAAATGTGAAAGGGCCCGGCAAATTTCGTTTCATTGTCTTAAAAACCTGATTGCTTGCTACTTTCGTGAACTCTGAAAGATTGCTTAAATCATAACAGATGAAAGAGAAATTTGCTTTCTCCAGTTTGATTCCCTTAATTCGTGCAACGCGTTCCACAGCTTTCTGATTTGTAATGTCGCAACCAAATCCATAGACCGTGTCGGTAGGATAGATGATAATGCCTCCGTCTCGTAAGATATCTACAATTTGTTTTATGAGACGTTCGTTGGGATTTTCGTTGTATAATTTGAAATATTCTGCCATAAGATTCAATAAAAAAGGAGTAAGCTCCTTGTATCGCACCGCTACAACCGCCTACCCTTGCTTCCTTCCGGATCTGGGGGGGTTCAGCAGGAGCTGGTCGTACAAGACTTACTCCGATGCAAAAGTATTGACAAAACTTGGATTTACAAAGAAAATATGCGAAAAATAAAAAGCCCCGCTTTATTCAAGCGAGGCCTTTTAAATTATGAACAAACCAACAACTAACTATTTTGAAGCCATTTTCTCGTAATGTGCTTTGTACTTGTTACGGAATTTATCAACACGACCAGCCGTATCAACAAATTTCATCTTACCTGTGAAGAATGGGTGAGAGTAACTTGAAACTTCCAATTTTATTACTGGATATTCAACACCGTCAACAGTGATAGTTTCTTTTGATGGTGCACATGAACGAGTAATGAATACTTTCTCATTTGACATATCCTTGAATGCTACTAAGCGATAATTTTCTGGATGAAGACCTGTTTTCATTGTATATCTTATTATAAATTACTTCTTTTTTTTTGCGAGGCAAAGATACATAAATCTTTTAATGTGTCAAACTATTTTTTAGATTTCTCTTTTTTCTTTTTTGCTTTTGGCGTAGGTGCTTGTTCCTCAGCGTTTTGCGTGCCGAAAATATAAGCCTCAGGATTGTCTAAGAAATCTTGTGGATCTATATGTTTGCCTTCTTGTTCTATATATTCTTCGTTAATGAGTTTCGTTTGGGCTTTCTCAAACTCATCTTCATTAACTATTTTACCGTCTTTGTAATCAATTTTGATTTTTGACGAGCCGTCCTCGTTGAAATACTCCCATAATCCGTCACGAAGGTCGTTTTTGTATGCACCTTTTATATGTTGCGTGCCGTCGGAAAAGAACACAAGAAATTCACCATTCAATTTATTTTCGATATAG
>JAEEQV010000248.1:0-3915 GCA_016285445.1 Bacteroidales bacterium | reverse complement strand
GCGCGCATTATGGCGATGAAAGGTGCCGATATGTTGATTTATCCGACTGCAATTGGTTGGGAATCAAGCGATAGCGAAGATGAGAAAAATCGTCAGCGTGATGCGTGGATTATTTCGCAACGTGGTCATGCCGTGGCAAACGGATTGCCGGTGATTTCGGTGAATAGGGTCGGTGTGGAAAAAGATCCATCGAATCAAACGCATGGCATTCAATTCTGGGGAAGCAGTTTCGCTGCCGGACCACAAGGCGAGTTGTTGCAGCAAGCGTCGGCAACAAACGAGGAAAATCTCATTGTGGAAGTATCCCTTTCTCGTTCCGAGGATGTTCGTCGTATTTGGCCATTCTTCCGTGACCGAAGAATTGATGCTTATAAAGATATCTTAAAGCGGTTTTGTTGAGATTATATAAATTATAATTCGTCAATTTTCACAATCCCGTGCATTACCGCATAGATTGTAAGATGACCGAGGGAGCGTGAGCCCAATTTTTCGGAGATATTGTTACGATGGAACGCTACGGTTGCCATAGTAATGTGTAGTTTTTCGGCAATTTCCTTGTTGAAATATCCCTGAACCACATATTTTAAAACTTCTTGCTCACGAGAGGAAAGTGTATTTTGCTCGTTTTCAGTATCTTGCTTGTCAAATCTCAAGTCGCTATGACCGTGGGGATGCCCCATCTGGTGCAGGGAAAGCAATTCCTTCAACAGAAGTTGTTCCGGCTGTGAAACATTGAGTGTCCGAAAACCATAGCCTTGCATCAGTTTGCCGTCGCCTTCGCAAAGTACGATGGTTTTTCGCTTCAGTGGAACAAAGAAAGCCATTGAGTTAAAGACAATGTTGGAACTTGCAAAAAAATGGACAATCTCGTCGGACATATTGTCCTGCAAAGCCTGTATCGATGTGTAAATCTGAACATCAACACGTGGAATAATGTCAATGAGTATTGACTGCAACGCAATGCTGCTCAATGAATTAGTGTCGATTATTGCTATTCTGTATTCCATTTTCTTACTATGCAAAGATAATAAAAACGGCAAAAGTTAAAACTAACAAATATATGAGTTGTTTCGCCTGCCACATACCGATAGTTTTGCGGCATGAAATTATTGTCGCTTATATTGCTCCAAATATTGTCGGGAAATCCATCCGATACGATTGTAGATATTGGTTTGGTGACGGTTTCCGCATCTGTAAAGAATTCTGGCGAAACAGACGAATTGGCGTTGGCATCGTCGTCGTTCAATATAAAGGAAATAGAAAGCAAAAACTTGAATTCCGTGAAAGATGCGTCGATTTCGGTGCCGAATTTCTACCAACCAAAGTACGGCTCACGCATCACATCGTCTATTTACATACGCGGATTTGGTTCTCGAATAGACCAGCCTGCAATGGGACTGGTAATTGACAATGTTCCGATAATGAACAAAAATGCTTTTGACTTTGATTTTCTCGACATTCGTCGAATCGCTGTTTTACGAGGGCCACAAGGCACGCTTTACGGAAGGAACTCCAATGGTGGCGTGATGGACATTCACACCATTTCGCCGTTGGCTTGGCAAGGGACCAAAATCAGCGTAGGATTTGACTCGGAGCCTGCTTACAATGCACAAATTTCCCATTATGGTATATCCAAAACCAAACGACTCGGATATGCTATTTCTGCCCAATTTACGCATCATGACGGATTTTTTACCAATACCTACAACGGTGCGAAATGCGATGCAGGAAATTCATTTGCAGCCCGTTCAAAAATCCATTGGCTTCCAAAATCAGGCAGTTGGGATATTGAAAATACGCTTTCGGGAAACGTGGTGGACGAAGGAGGGTATGCCTATAAACGTTTCGATACGGAACAAAACCTGCTGAATCCTGTGAGATACAACGACACGTGCCACTATTCCCGTATAAGCATTATTGACGGGCTTGTGGCGAAATATTCGGGCTCGAACGTTGATTTTGCCTCGGTGACCAGTTACCAGTTGCTGTACGATAATATGTTGTTGGACAATGACTTTACAGCAGAATCGTATTTTACATTGCAACAAAAACTGTACGAAAATGCTGTCACACAGGAGTTTATATTGAAACGACACGATAAAACAAAGCAATGGCAATGGAACACGGGATTATTCTCGTTTGTGAAACAGCTCAAAATGGAATCGCCGGTGACATTCAAACGCGACGGGATTGATAACCTTATTCTCAACAATGCCAATGCGGGAATCCACAGCGTTTTTCCTACAAATGGAATACAAATCGCAGATTCTTCATTTCCTATTTTATGTAATTTTACGATTCCGACAATTGGAGCGGCAGTGTTCCACGAATCGAGATGGAACGTCGGCAAATGGAGATTTACCGCAGGGCTGAGAGTTGACTTTGAACACGCCGAAATGGATTACGACGAGCAATGCGACATTCACTATCGTTTCGACCTGACAATGAGCAGTTTCAAGAATCTTCATTCCAATTTCACAGGAAAAGAAAAAACGACTTCACTTGTGGCGTTGCCAAAGGTTTCTGCGCAATATTTCTTCGAACATGGGAGCCTGTATGTCTCGTTCGCCAACGGTCACAAGGCTGGTGGATTCAACACGCAGATTTTTTCCGATATAATGCAGTCGGTTTTGATGAACCAAATGATTCGCGACATAGGAATGACACCAAAATCAAACAACGTACAAACGGCCCGCGACACCAAATATGAGCCTGAAACGAACTATAACTTTGAAATAGGAGGGAAGTATCACCACAATTCGTTTTCTACGACAACCACCATATTCTGGATTGAAGGCGTGAATCAGCAAATCACCGTTATGCCCGAAGGCAGCGGCATAGGTAGAATGATGTCGAATGCAGGACGGACACGAAGTGTAGGAATTGAGAACAGCACACGTTTTACTCCGAACAATTGGACATTTGGCATAGATGCAGGCGTTACCGACGCCCGTTTCCGTGATTATCAATACAACGATACCACAAATTACAAGGGAAAGCATGTGCCGTATGCACCAACTAGTACAGTCTCTGTTTCGGCGAAATATCTGTGGGATATTCAGAAAAAATGGGTGGATAATCTCTCTTTTGCTGTTCAAAATCAGATGATTGGCAAAATTTATTGGAACGAAAGCAATAGCTTATCACAACCGATGTATGCTCTTCTTTCGGCAAATATCGGCTATAAGAAAGAAAATCTGTCGATACAACTGTTTGT
Source organism: Bacteroidales bacterium (assembly GCA_016285445.1). GTDB lineage: Bacteria > Bacteroidota > Bacteroidia > Bacteroidales > UBA1715 > UBA1715. Next base: position 698 of record JAEEQV010000248.1, on the reverse strand, counting down.
CAGAAATATTGCAAACACGCAGTATCATACGTTCTATTTCAAGTCGATTTCGCGTGAGTTTTATTCCGACGGAACTCCTCGGACGATAGGTATCAATCTGAAATATTCAATTAGTAATTCATAAATTTTTAACACAATGAAACATTTACAATTTTTTGCAACTCTGCTTATTGCAGGAACAGTATTCACAGCGTGTGGAAACGACGACAACAAAAAAGAAGATCCGAAACCAGAAACTGAAGTAACGGCAAACGGTTCGTATCTGGGAACACTGGTGGTTAACCTTAGCGATGGTACGACGTACACTCAGGAAGAAGTTTCTGTTGACTACAATGAAACCGACACGGCAGGCTACGTACTTACGCTCTATCAGGTTTCGTTCTCGCCAAGAATGCCAATGAAATTAGACTTGATAATTCCTAATGTGGAAAATAAAAACGAAAATGGAAAAACAACTTTGTCGGGAGATGGCATAATTCCATGGGCTATGGGTAAGGAATTTGAGCAATACACAATCACAAATCTTTCAGGTACGATAAATGATGGAACACTTTCTGTTTCAATGAATTGTGGTAGTTCTCCGATGGCATTTACAGGAGAAAAGAAATAAGCAATTATTCAACAAAAAAAATCCCGTATTGGATAGAGATTACCAATACGGGATTTTTTTTTCAAATTTTTGATTTAAAACTTTCTAT
>JAEEQV010000247.1:0-3924 GCA_016285445.1 Bacteroidales bacterium | reverse complement strand
AGTTCATTCGTGGTCGTTTGTCGGAAGTGGGCGAAAATGCAAACGGGACCTTGCAGTTGAAGGTAGAGGATACGTTGGCTGCCCGTCCTTGTAAGATTCAGGTTGATTTGTTGGTGCTTATGGTTGGTATGGAAGCCGACAAGAGTACGGAATTGTTCCAGCAATCGTGTGGCTTGCAGTGTGCGCCAAATCGCTTTGTAAAACCGAAAGACCATCATATTGGCTCAAACATGACGAATGTAGACGGATTCTTTACGGCTGGCGCGTGCATAGGACCAATGTCGGTGTTCGACACGGTAAGCCATGCAAAGGCGGTAGCTTTTTCGGTTCGTGATTATTTAAATGCAACGAAATGAGAAATTTTGGCTTTACGACAACTAAGTCGAGGACAATAGAATACGAGAATATCGACAAACGTCTGATAGGTTACATTCTTGAGAATGAGCCGTCGTTCAATGCGTGCTTGTCGTGTGGCTCGTGTACAGCCATTTGCAGTGCAGGCAATCTGACATCATTCAATATTCGTAAACTGAGCTTGCAGATTCGTCTGGGTGAATTGGAAAATGCTCACGAAGAACTTGATAAATGTATGCTTTGCGGCAAATGCTTGTTGGAATGCCCTCGTGGAATTAACACTCGCAATGTTATTATGCTCATGAAAAAAGGTTTGACAATTTTCAACATAAAAGATAAAGGATAATGGAGAATTATTTTATACTGCCGTTTACGTTGGGAATGTTATTCTTATTCATTGTCTTATTTATAAAATATGGACTATGGATAACGAAATTGTCGCACATTGACAAGTTGAGAATTGTACAAAGTGTGTTTACTCGCAGAACGTGGGACGCCATAAAGGAAAGTTTTATGGAAGGTCTTGTGCATAGAAATATGTACAAACGTAATCCTTTGTTGGGCTATATGCACATGTGTTTCGCAATGGGTTGGTTCTTGCTGATTTTGTTCGGACACGTGGAAAGCTATATGTATTACGGAACGTTGGCAAAAGCTCCGTGGTATCCGATTTTCTTTCAATATTATGTTCATGATTGGTTCCCGGGCGAACGGTTTATGGCCAACTTGATGTATTTCTTGTTGTTGTATATTTTGAGTGGTGTCTTGTTGGCATATTTCAAACGAATCAACAGCAAGATTTTTGGCATTAAGAAAACGACAAAACTGAAACCGCTCGATAGAGTTGCTTTGATTTCGTTGTGGTTCATTTTCCCGTTACGTTTGTTAGCGGAAAGTGCTACGGCTGCATTATATGGCAATGGTGGATTTTTGACAAACACCGTCGGACATTTCTTCACGTGGATAGGCGTCACACCAACAATGGAGTCTATGCTTTGGTGGGCATATTCATTGAGTTTGGGGTTCTTCTTCGTTGGATTGCCGTTTTCTCGCTATATGCACATCTTGACGGAAATTTTGTTTATTTTCCTTCGCCATTATGGAATAAAATTGAAAAAACAATTCAATTCATATTCAAGAATACAAGTGTATTCTTGTTCTCGCTGTGGCGTTTGTATCGACGTTTGCCAAATGCACGTCGCAAATATATCGAACAACCAGTCGGTATATATTTTGAAAAACATTCGTGACCAGAATCTGACTGACCGTAAGTTGTACAACTGTCTGCTTTGTGGTCGTTGCGAGCAAGCGTGTCCGGTGCGAATCAATTTGAACGATTTGCGTATTTCGCAGCGTATTCGTGCTACGAAGGAATATAATTCCGATTATGCATTTTTGCAGACGCTTCCTGTGGAACCACCGCAAATGGTGGATACGACTCCAGATGTAATCTATTTTGCAGGTTGTATGACGCATATAACTCCGGGCATTAAAAAGTCGGTGTTGAAGGTGCTTGACAAGGCTGGAGTGACATATCAGTTTATGGATAAGGAGAAAGGGGCGTGCTGTGGTCGTCCGCTTATGCTTGCAGGACAATATGAAGCAGCTCAGAAACTGATAGCTTACAATCGTGAGAAAATTCTTGAGTCAAAGGCGCCAATTTTGTTGGTTTCGTGTCCGATTTGTTACAAGGTGTTCAGAGACGACTACGAATTGGGGCAAATTACGATAAAGCATCATTCTGAATATTTCTTGGAGTTGGCAAAACAAGGAAAGATATCCCTGAATAAGTCCGACAAGTCGATCGTTTATCACGATCCATGTGAGTTGGGTAGAGGTTGTGGCGTGTATGAACCACCAAGAGATTTGTTGCGAATGACGGGAAATCTCCAGAGCGCACAACAAGAAAAAGTTAATTCTTTGTGTTGTAGTGGCTCGCTTGGCGATATGAGTCTTTCAATGGCGGACAGAAATGTGATAAAGGGAGAAACGCTCAAAGTGTTACTGAAAAATAATCCAGACGTTTTGGCTACAGCTTGCCCGTTGTGTAAGAAGACATTTGTAAAAGGCGTCGATGTGCAAGTGAAGGATATTGCCGAAATCGTTGCCGAGGCAATGGAGTAGTAGGTTAGAGCATTTTTTGTAATTCGAACATTTCGTCTCGCAATTTTGCGGCGGTTGCAAAATCCATTTCTTTCGCGGCTGCTTCCATATCTTTCTTGGTTTTTGCAATGAGACGTTTTATTTCGTCTTTCGACATATATTTTACAACAGGGTCGGCTGCAATCGAAGCCTGTGGGTCAAAATCGTCTCTTTTCGTCAATGATTTGTCGATAGCCTTTACGATTTGTTTTGGCGTAATGTTGTGTTCCGTATTGTAGCGAATCTGCTTTTCCCGTCGGCGATTGGTTTCGTCGATTGTTTTTTGCATGCTTTCGGTGACTTTGTCAGCATACATAATCACGTGACCATTCACGTTTCGAGCTGCACGACCAGCCGTTTGTGTGAGTGAACGTGCGTTCCGAAGAAAACCTTCTTTGTCGGCGTCAAGAATCGCAACAAGAGAAACTTCAGGCAAGTCCAAGCCTTCACGGAGCAAGTTCACACCAACCAAGACGTCAAAACCGCCAGCACGAAGATTTTCCAATATTTCCACGCGTTCCAGCGTGTCAACATCGCTGTGGATATAGGCGCTTTTTATGCCAAGACGAGTGAGATATTTTTGAAGTTCCTCGGCCATGCGTTTGGTAAGAGTTGTAACTAAAACACGTTCGTTGGCGTGAGTTCTTTGGTTTATTTCCTCAATTAAATCATCAATCTGATTTTCTGTCGGCCGAATCTCAATTTCTGGATCCAACAAGCCTGTCGGCCGAATCACCTGGTCAACAACCACGCCTTCGGAACGTTGTAGTTCAAAATCAGCGGGAGTAGCGCTTACGTAAATGACTTGATTACAAAGAGATTCAAATTCCTCAAAGTTCAAAGGACGGTTGTCCAATGCGGCAGGAAGCCGAAATCCGTTATCGACAAGGTTTATTTTACGGGAATGGTCACCTCCGTACATTCCGTGAATTTGTGGAACGGTAACATGGCTTTCGTCTATGACAAGTAGGAAATCCTTGGGTAAATAGTCAAAAAGACAGTAGGGACGGACTCCTTCGGCTCTGCCATCAAAATAGCGAGAGTAGTTCTCAATCCCCGAACAATAGCCGATTTCCTTAATCATCTCCAAATCGTATTCAACTCGTTCTTTCAGTCGTTGTGCCTCCAATTGCTTGTCAATGCTGATAAGATAATCCATTTGCTTTACAAGGTCGTCTTGTATGTCACGAATTGCCTTCTCAAAGCCACCTTTGCTTGAAATGAACAAATTTGCGGGATAAATGACCGTTTCGTCGAATTGTTCTATCGTTTTTCCCGTTTCTGGATCTATTGCCGAAAGTCGGTCTATTTCATTGTCCCACAGTTCAATGCGAACGGCATAGTCGTGCGATGCCTCAAAGACGTCTATTGTATCGCCCTTCACGCGAAATGTGCCTCGTCTGAAATCAATTTCATTCCGACTATACA
>JAEEQV010000246.1:0-3935 GCA_016285445.1 Bacteroidales bacterium | reverse complement strand
GTTTATTTTTTTACTACTCAATAATGTTTGTAAAGATAGTTATTAATTGTTAGTTTATTCCTTTTCGATACTTTTTTCGGAGTTGGTAGGTGATTCTACGGTTGTTTCTTTGTACAAACGTCGTGCAGTTCGTTTTTTGAAAAATAGCACCAACGCAAAAGTTATCAGGTCTATAACAATGGTAAGAAAATTCCATGTGTACCAATTATTTGTGGTAACATACTTGAAATAATTTGCATTATAGAAAAAAACAATTGCATTCCCCCATATTGTAATTCCTCCAAAAACAATTTGAGATTCATTTATGTAACGAGGGGTTATTGTTGGCATAGTAAACAACAACACAAGAAACAAATATTTATCATACTGAGTAATAGGAGATTTCCAATCAATCAGCACAAACGCCAAGAAAATGAGAAAAATCAACACACAAAACCAATTATTAGGCGCAAGACCAATTATAGCAACGAAACAACGGAGTAAAAAGAATACTAATATTGGTCTTCCTAAATCAGCCATTATACTACAATTCTTTTTATAAAATTTATTGAAAATCAAGTATATGAATGAATAGCAAATGAAATATAATATTGAGATTTCCCCATATTTATCTACTTTAATATTTGTTTGCCAAAGAACGGGAAACAAAAAGAATAAAGCGAATATCTTATAGGACCATATATCCATAATGCAGAAATATAGAGAAGGGAATACTCTAAATATTTTTTGTATTCCTGCAAATATTTTGCGAATATCTCTTTCGTAGTTATTCATTTTAGTTTCTCAATATTTTCTATTTCTCAAAAATAGAAAGATTTCCGTTACTTTTTGTCTTCAGCGAGAAAAAGTAATTATTTGTTTTCTGGAATAATAAACCCCACTGGTTTTCGTGGTTTTTTAGCGCATTGTGTCAATGAATCAACCTTTACGCTTAATTCCGTCATTGAATCGGTCAAAGCGTCTAACTGACCTTGCATCAATTCGTTGCAATCATTCTGGTCGCGGAGAATTTCTTCGATATACGTTTTTTGATTTTGTAGTTCCAAACGCAAATTTTCTATTTGCAACGAATTTTCCGACAAACTCACAATTCGCTCCCGCATTTCAACAAATGCACGCATAATGTTGATATTCACTTGTATGGCAATCGGTGAACGAAGTACGCTGCTCAACATTGCAACGCCTAATTCAGTAAACGCATACGGCAAATACTTAATATTTTCTCCTTGTTTTATGTTCAAGGTCGCAAATTGCGACCTTGAACATTCTTCCTTGGTTAACTGAAACATAAAATCTTCGGGAAAACGCTCAATATTTCTACGTACTTGTTCATTGATACGTTTAGTTTCCACACCATACAAGATTGCTAAATCCTTGTCTATCATTACATTTTTTCCTCGAACGTTGTAAATTCTAGTTCGGATTTTTGCCGCCATATCGGCAACGGCTGGTATTTTATCTTTTTCCATATTGGTAATTTTTAGTGTTGTAATGGTACATTTTCTTTAAGGTCACAAATTGTGACTTCAAGTTATCGAGTTCTTCTTTTGTTAATTGGAACATAAAATCTTCGGGAAAGCGTTTGATATTGCGTTTCACAGCTTGGTTAAGTACCTTTGTCTCAACTTGATACAATTCTGCCAAGTCTCTGTCGAGCATGACTTTCTGCCCACGAATTTCGTGGATTTTGCTTTTAATGTTGTCAACCGAAATCGGTGTGACGGGCTGTATATTATTCATTTTGGTAATTTTTAGTACTGCAAAGGTACATTTTCTACGCTATTCCCCAAGAAAAAAGACAAGTCTATTTTTAAGGTCACAAATTTTGACCTTAAATTTTTCCTTTCTTTCACGAGAAAGAACAAAAATAGAGTAGGGTATCCATTTCAAAAAAATCGCCATATTTTTCTCGTTCATGTACGTTTGACAGAAAAAACTTGATTTTTTCAAATTTCATAAAAAAAGAGAAAAAATCACCTCGATTTACAATTTTACAATTTTAACCAAAATTCACATTGTTAAATATTTACAAAAGTTAATTATAGAATTTATTGAAATATTTACAAAAATTCGCATTAGTTTTACAAGAATATTTACAAATATAAATACTCATTTACATTTGTTGCATAGCATAGAATTAATAATGTATATAGAGTTATAATAGTCATAAAATCAGTTAGTTATAATCTATATATAAACTATTTGTTTAATATAAACCACCTTTTTCTGCCGAAAACCACATGTATTTTCCACATGGTAACATATAATAAGTTAAAAACCAATGTTTTATAAAAATCATTTATTTTATTACTTTAATAATAATATGGCATAGAAAGGGGACTATGTGTTGTAAACCCCTTCATTTTACAAAATAATATTTACAAAAGTGAATTTATAATATTTACAAAAGTTAAAAATATTTATTTTACATTTGTAAACCGAAAAGTTTACAAATATGGACGACGAATTTGCGATAAACGACAGAATTGCTCACTTAATTTCTGAGTATGGATTGACCAATGCGGATTTTGCAAAAAAATTGGGTGTGCCGGCTTCGAGTATTTCTCATTTAATTTCCAAACGGAATAAACCTGGGTTAGGTCTTATCTTGAGTTTACTTGACGAATATAAAGATATTGACGCGAATTGGTTGCTTACGGGGGTACGCTCGTCGCGCGCCATGGCACGTTCCGTGCAGGAAGGCGAGGCTTTTGTAGAGCAAGATTTGTTTAGTTCTTTTAACGAAAACAATGAGCAACCAACGGATGTTTCAGCCGTAGGATTGCAAAAAAACGACGTATTTTCTCCTCAAAAAGACATTCAACCGAAAAAAGTCGAAAAAATCGTCACTTTTTATACCGACAAGACGTTTACGGAATATTATCCTGAATAAATTCCTTATTCCTTCAGCATCGGGTTGTACATCATAATAGCGTTGTTTTCGCTCACAAGTTCTTCTATCGTTTCGCCTGTCGCAATGGTTGTGACACGTCGGTAAATTCGGTTGTGGCGAGTGTAGCCGCCCCACCATTGTTGTTCAAAACGTTGGTCGGTCTCATATACCTCGTATTCTTTGTCTGCCGGGATGGTGGCACAAAGTGTACCTCGTAGATATTCCTCGTCAAGCCAAAGGTTTATTTTGAAAGTGATGTCGGTGTTGTTTTCCAACTGGAGGTCTATGTAATTGTAGGCGAGCGTGGCACCGCAGGCGAACGGTATGGTGCGGTTCACGTCGGGAAACACGTCGAAACTGTGACGCCAGCGTTCTTTCACGGTAAGAGGAGAGTGCAACGCCATCCAATATATGAGATTTCCGAGTTGGCATAATCCTCCACCTATCCCCGTTGAAACCTTTCCGTTGTGAATCATCATCCCTGTTTTGTATCCTTTACGTTTGGTGGGACGACCGACCATTCGCCAAATGGAAAACGTTTCACCCGGCTTGATGACCACGCCGTTTATTTTTGCCACTGCCAGATTCAGATTCGTTATCTTGTTGTATTGCAGATACATATCCACGTCTTTCAGCTTTCGCAAAAGGGTAGATTTGTGTTCAATCCAAACATTTGGCACTGAGGTTGTATGGTCGATTTTTGAGAAATTTGTACTGGAAAAATGCCATTTCAAAAACCGTTTGGCAATATAGAACTCCCGTCCGAAAAATCGTCGCACGGCACTTCTTTCGATAGGTTTTTCAACAAAATGAATCATTTGTTTATACATTTTATCCATCAATTATTGTGAACATATTTTAGAAACCATTCCGCAATAATTTTACGTTCACGAATATACTAATTTTCCCAAAATTACACTCACGACATCCCCAAAAGCAACATTTCCGCAGATCAAATTTAGGGCAAAACAGCTATCAATTTCTCAAAATTAAAAACTAAAACCGAATTCATACATTATAATAACAAAATCAAACCGTATTT
>JAEEQV010000245.1:0-3944 GCA_016285445.1 Bacteroidales bacterium | reverse complement strand
GTGTGCCAGAATTATGGGATGGGAATACGGCAGAAAGAATAATTAACGTGATTACAAAAATGAATATTCGCTAAATGAAAATACTTATTATAACACAACATATTTTCCCTATTCAGACACCTCGTTCTATTAGAAGTACTGAGTTAATCAAAGAATTGGCTCGTCGTGGGCACGAGGTAACGGTATATGCTGTATTGGGAAAATATAATTATACAAATTTTGAACGAGAATATGGAATAAATGTTAAAAATATTCCTATTCGATGGGAACTTTATCCCAATAACAGTGATGGTTCTGGGAAACGTGTTTTTTTTGATAAGGTAACGGCTAAACTTTTTTGTAAATTAGAATTTCCTCTGATGGAATTTTATTATAAAATTCCCGATATAATAAAATCAGAAAAAATATTTGATGTGCTTATTTCAATTTCAGATCCTCATCATATTCATTGGGGATGTGCCAGTGCTAAAAAACAATATCCGTCCAAATTTCCTAAACGATGGATTGCTGATTGTGGAGATCCATTTATGAAAAATGGTACATCAAAAGATCATTTAAAATTTTTTGCAAAATATGAGCGACAATTTTGTGAGGCATGTGATTATATAACGGTACCCATAGAAAAAGCAATAGAGGCTTATTATCCCGAATATCGAGATAAAATACGTGTCATTCCTCAGGGTTTTGATTTTGATTTAACAAATTTGGAAACGAAAACTATAGCGAATACAGTACCAACATTTGCATTTGCAGGAATGTTCTATGCCGATATTAGAAATCCCCGTTTATTTCTTGAGCATTTATCAACAATAAAAAAGGATTTCCGATTTATTGTTTACACACGATTTGATAATCTTTTATCCGATTACAAAGAAAGACTAAACGGAAAAATGATTATAAAAAAGCCCATTTCTCGTACCGAACTTATTGAAGAACTTCGTAAAATGGATTTTTTGGTAAATATTAGTAATGCTCATAGTCCCAATCAATTACCGAGTAAACTGATTGATTATGGAATTGCAGGAAGACCTATTTTGGACATCAATCCTCAGAATCCCGACACGAAACTGATAGACAATTTTCTTGACGGTGATTATTCAAAAGCTCTAAAAATTGATCATCTGGAAAAATATCATATTAGTGCTGTTGTGAAAAAATTTGAGGAATTATTTTCATAATAAAAAATAAGAATCCTAAAATTTCATGATAATGTATTGGTAAAACCAGGAAAGAATTTGTAAGGATATATGTAATATGGACGCCAATTTTGGCGTCTTTACCTAAGAAATAGGATTATGCAAGAATATATAGAAGTTCGTGGTGCGACGGAGAATAATTTGAAAAACGTTTCGGTAAAAATTCCGAAAAAGCAAATCACCATAGTGACGGGTGTTTCGGGGTCGGGGAAGTCGTCGTTGGTGTTGGATACCATTGCGGCAAAGTCCCGCAGGGAATTGAACGACACGTTTCCGTCATTTACCCAGCAATATCTGCCAAAATATGGTCGCCCGCATGTGGAAGCAATTGATAATCTGCCAATTGCAATTGTGATAGAACAACGGAAACCTGCTTCAAATTCTCGTTCTACCGTCGGTACATATACTGATATTTATGCTCTGCTACGATTGCTGTTTTCTCGTGTAGGAACGCCGTTTGTAGGCTATTCCGACGTGTTTTCGTTCAATCATCCTATGGGCAGTTGCCCTCGTTGTTCGGGTCTGGGCGAAATTCGTGAGTTGGATATTCATAAGTTGGTCGATTTCAATAAATCGTTGAACGACGAAGACACTATTCATTATATTGCGTTCGGGAAGGGCGGCTGGCGTTGGATTCGCTACGCACACAGCGGTTTGTTCGATTTGGACAAGAAAATTAAGGATTATTCTCCCAAAGAATTGGAACTGTTTCTTAACTCACCGCAGATTAAATTGAAAAATCCTCCTTCAAATTGGCCGAAAACGGCGAAATACGAGGGCTTGATTCCCCGTATGTACCGAAGCATTATCAATTCAGAAGAAGGTTTGCTGCACGCAAAGGTTTTGGACCCTATGTTGCAGATGGGTACCTGTCCTGATTGTGGGGGAACTCGTTTGAACAATACTATTTTGTCGTGTAAGATTAACGGGAAAAACATTGCCGACGTGTGCGCCATGTCTATTTCCGATGCAAAAACATGGATAGAGACTGTTGACAATCAGTTGGCCGAAGATATTAAACACAACACGATTGAACGTCTTGCCGCTTTGGAAGAAATCGGACTGGGCTATTTGACGCTTGATCGGGCGTTGGGGACGCTTTCGGGTGGCGAGGCGCAACGATGCAAGATTGCAAAATACATAAATTCCTCCTTGTCGGATGTGATGTATATTCTTGACGAGCCCAGTGTCGGTCTGCATAATCACGATATACTTTTGATGCAAAAATCGGTACAGAAACTTAAAAATCACGGCAATACGGTTATTTTGGTAGAGCATCACAAGGATATGATTCAAATTGCCGACCATATTATTGATATGGGTCCTGGTGCTGGTGCTGACGGGGGAAAAGTCCTTTTTGAAGGCACGTACGACGCTTTGCTGAAAAGCGACACGCTTACGGGAAAAATGCTACGTGCGAGCAAGGAAATGAAGAAAAATGTTCGTCAGCCCAAGGGATGGTTTTCGATAGAACATGCGCAGAAACACAATCTGAAAGATATCTCGGTGCGAATGCCTATGGGTGTGATGGCTGTGATTGCCGGTGTTGCGGGTTCAGGTAAGTCGTCGTTGATGGAATGTTTTAGAAATCAATATCCTACGTCGGAAGATGTTGTGTATATCAGCCAGAAAAATATCGGTATTAGTTTGCGGTCAACGCCGGCGACGTATTTGGAGGTTGCCGACGATATTCGGAAATTGTTTGCGAAAGAAAACAAGACGAAAGTAGAACTTTTTTCGTTCAACGGCAAGGGTGGTTGTCCCGTCTGCCAAGGCAAGGGCGTGATTGTTTCCGATATGGCGTTTATGGATTCCATTGAGACTGTTTGTGAAGCGTGTGGCGGTTTGCGGTATTCCAATGGTGTGTTGTCGTATAAGGTTCATAATCTGAATATTGCGGAAGTTATGGATTTGTCGGCTGAAAAGGCGTGCGAACTATTTGCGGGAACTGCCATTGCCGAAAAACTTACCCCGCTGTTAAAAGTCGGATTGGGATATGTGCATCTAAATCAGTCATTGTCAACACTTTCGGGAGGCGAGTTGCAGCGGATAAAATTGGCTTCGTATCTGCGTGACAAAGGAAAAATCTTCATACTCGACGAACCAACCGATGGCTTGCATTTGAAAGACATTGACCGATTGATTTCGTTGTTCGACACGATGGTCGATGCAGGAAACACCATATTTTTGATAGAGCATAATCTGGAAGTCTTGAAATCGTCGGATTATGTGATAGAATTAGGGCCAAAGGGTGGTGACCAAGGAGGAAGAATCCTATTTGAAGGAACGCCGCAGGCAATGAAAAATGCCAAGAACTCGGTGACGGCAGAGTATTTGTAATGATATTTTCCGTCAAATTCGTCATTTGTAATTTAAAAATCCTATTTTTGTTGAACCCTTTACCGAAGCGACTTTGCGGATGAAAAGGGGAATGTTTAATGCCGTAACATTTTAATGAAAGTATGGATAAAATAACTGAGAATCAATATTTTGCGCCAAATAATAGCGAAGTGATTTTGTATAATCCCGACGATACAATCCGTCTGGAAGTGAGAATGAACGACGAGACCGTTTGGCTGTCGCAAGCCCAAATGGTAGAACTTTTTCAGTCAAGTAAGGCGAACATTAGCGAACATATCAAGAGCATATATCAGCAGCAAGAGTTGGAAAAAGATTCAACTGTTCGGTTTTTCCGAACAGTTCAAAGAGAGGGGACAAGAATGGTAACCAGAAATGTGGAACACTATA
>JAEEQV010000244.1:0-3946 GCA_016285445.1 Bacteroidales bacterium | reverse complement strand
CACAATGCGGTTTGGTATGATGTTCAAACCGAGGGAACACCGTTGTTCTCAGGAAATTCTTTCAAACCGGGAGTATCTGACCCAGGCCAATACACATACTATGTTGCGAGAAACGACGGAACATGCGAAAGTATAGAACGTACAAAAGTTACGTTGCAGATTGACGAAAAACCATATCCTATGATTGTTGGGTTGGACGATGAATATTGCGCTAACGAAGCAGCTGTTACATTGGGAGTAGAGCAATCGTATGTTAGTGTCGCATTTACAGTAAATGGTGCAAGTGCAACAACGTTTGACCCAGCTTCAGCGAAAGTTGGTGAAAACACCATAGCATGTCAGGTGATGGATATAAATGGTTGTAGTGGTAGTACATCACAAACTGTGACGATAAAAGCACTTCCAACAATTGATTTTTCTTCTACTCAAAAAACTGCTTGCGTCGGTGAAACCGTAAACTTGACTCCGACAAAAGGAACGTGGTCGGGAACTGGTGTTTCGGGGACAACATTCTCTTCGGAAATGGCTGGTTCGGTAATCTTAACGTATGAGGAATTTGCAAACGGCTGTTCGGCAAGCGACAATGTTACAATTACGGTAAATAAAGCAACGGCTCCAACCGTACAGTCCGCTTCTGTTGAAATGAATGCTGCTGTTCCTGCGTTGACGGCAACAGCCGACGGAACTATAAATTGGTATGAAACAGAAGATGGTGCTGTAAAGGAAACAGGTACTTCATTTACTCCGTCGGTTTCAACAGCTGAAGAAAAGGTATTTACCTTCTATGTAAGTAATACCGTTGCTGGTTGCGAAAGCGTGAAAGTTCCTGTAACATTGTCGGTAACGTCTTGTACGACCGAAGCTCCTTCTATTGCTTCTGTCGATGCCATTTGCGAAGGTGATGCTTTCCCAACTTTGACAGCGACTGGTACAAATATTACGTGGTATTCTGCTGTAACGGGCGGAAGTTCTTTGGGAACAGGAGCAACTTACACGCCAACTGCGGCAGGTACGTATTATGCTTCTCAAAATCCTGGTTGCGAAGGTCCACGTGCCTCGGTAACGGTTGAAGTTAAGGAAAAACCTGCTACTCCTACAGTGACAGGAGCAAGTTCATGCGACGGAGGTGAATTAACGGCAATGACGTCAAACGTTGCTGCTGATTGGTACACCGACAAAAATGCAAGTGCCGTTGCTGAAAATACAACATCGTACAAACCTACGTCGTTGAATGCGACAACTAAATTTTATGTAAAACAAGTTGTCGGAGGCTGTTCTTCCGATTTTGGAGAAGCAACATATACAATTGCATCGGCTCCTTCGAAACCGAAAGTTGATGCAACAGAAACCTGTTTGGGTTCAACGGCATATTATTTCGTAAGAATGTCGGGCAACTTGGACAACGGTGCAACTTTGCAGTGGTATGACGAAAACGGTACGGCGCTTGGTACGGAACGTATTCAAGATGTAGCCGTCACAAAAGCGGGTGTATATAATTATACTGCAAAACAGGTTATTGGCGAATGCTACTCTGATGCTGCTACTGCCACGTTGACTGTATATGCTTTGCCGAAACCGACAATTACCGTAAATTCTTCATTCTGTTCCGACGATGAAACTGAAGTTGATGTGGTGGTAGATACAGAAGGAGGAGACCTTATGATTGACGATATAATAATGTTTAGTTCGTCATTCGTACCTAAGTCATTAGGTGTGGGGTCGCATAGAATTACGTATTCATACGAAGATGAACATTCTTGTTATGGCGAAACAGAAGTTTTGATTTCTGTTGACGATTGCGCCGCTCCTGCTGTTGAAACTATTTCTTTAGGAAAGACAAGTCTTTCATTATTAAAAGGTCAACAAGCAGATGCAATCAGCGTTACGATTCTACCTGCGGAATCACCGCAAACAGTTAAGTGGTCTTCTTCGAATCCAAATGTTGTTACGGTTGATACTGATGGAAAGATTACCGCAGTTGGAAAGGGAACGGCTACAATTACGGCAACATCGACATATACTTCGACAACATCTGCTTCGTGCGAAGTTACGGTTGTCGCACCTGTAGAATCTGTTGCATTCAACAATCCGTCGGATATAACTGTTGCTGAAAATGGAACAGTTTCGTTATCTCAATTCTTGGTTGTAAATCCTGACGATGCTTCGGTACAATCAACTGAATGGACTTCGTCGTCTTCTGTTGCTACAGTAACAAATGGTGTTGTTTCGGTTTTTGAAGTAGATGCGAATACCGAAGTCACAATTACAGTGAAGGTTACAACAGAGGACGGAACATCGAAAACGGCTCAGATTACGGTTACCATTATAAATGGTTGCAGTTTGTCGGCTCCAGCAGTAATGGTTGCTACACAGACAATTTGTTCCGATGGTAGCGAAGAAGCGATATTTACTGCAACTGGCGATGCTTCTGCCGATTGGGTTTGGGTAGATGGTTCAAACGAGGTTGTTTCGTCTATCAATTCATTCACGACAAGCAAGGCAGGTTCGTATTTCGTATATCAAGTAGATGGCGACTGCAAGAGTCCATCGACAAAAGTTGAAGTTTCTACTACGGAATGTGCCGTACCAGTCCAGGCAGTTTCATTCACCAACACGACAAACTTAACTGTTGGCGAATCAGCAACAATTGATTTAAATACATACTTGAAAATTCAACCCGACAATGCTTCGGTTGAAAGTATAGTTTGGTCGTCTTCATCTTCGGCTGCAGCGGTTGCAGACGGTGTTGTCTCTGCTGGCGAAGTCAATTCCGACACACCAGTGACAATCACGGCAAAAGTGACGACAAAAGACGGAACATCGAAAACAGCAACGGTAACCGTGACGATTATAAACGGTTGCAGTTTGTCGGCTCCAACGGTGGCAAATTCGACACAATCTGTTTGTGCTGGAAGTGGTGAGAAAGTAACCTTCACCGCGTCGGGAACTGCATCGGCAAGTTGGGTTTGGGAAAATGCCTCGAATGTGGTTGTTTCTTCAACAAGTTCATTGCAGACAGCAACAGCTGGTACATATTATGTATATCAGAAAGAGGGTTCATGCGAAAGTCCTCGTACTTCGGTTTCGTTGGTAGAAAAAGCAAAACCTGCGAAACCAGTTGTGGCAGATGTGAGTGTTTGCGAAGGCGAATCTGCAAGACCGTTCTCGTCTAACGTAGTGGCATTGTGGTACACAAGCGCAAATAACAAAGTCGCTGAAGGTATTTCATATACTCCGACCTCGGTTGGTACATATTATGTAAAACAAGAAGTTGACGGCTGTTTGAGCGATGCGACAACGGTAACATACACAATAAATAAATTACCTGTGGTTTCAATTACTCCATTGCAACCATTGACTGCAGATGATTCTCCTGTGACAGTAACTATTTCTCCAGTTGGAGGAACATTGTCGGGAACTGGCGTGAAGGGTTCTAAGTTCGATCCTTCGGTCGGCGTTGGTACGTATACGTTGAAGTATACTTATACCGATGTAAACGGATGTTCTAACGAGGCGTCAATGTCGGTTACCGTTTCTCAGGGTGTAGACAGAAAACAGTTGGGTGACACAATAAATCGTGCAACATTGATTTCAAATATTTATGCTACGGACGATTCATATCCTGTGTCAGCTAAAAATACTTTGACACAAGCCATAGCAGATGCCCGTGTATACTA
The DNA here is from genome assembly GCA_016285445.1 of Bacteroidales bacterium. Classification (GTDB taxonomy): domain Bacteria; phylum Bacteroidota; class Bacteroidia; order Bacteroidales; family UBA1715; genus UBA1715. Next base: position 269 of record JAEEQV010000244.1, on the reverse strand, counting down.
CGACAATTATACCTCGTATTCACAATCAGAACTGAATAATCAGGTGACACTATTGAGCAAAGCGATACAATCATTCTTGAACAGCAAAGTCGAAATTATTAACCTGTCTGCTTTAGAGGCAAAAATTATTGAAGCAAATACAACTATTTCGACAAATGAATACCGTATGGGTACTAATGTAGGTAATATCCCTGAACCAAGTTTCACCATGTTGCAGAATGCAACGACTAAGGCTACAGGAGTTTACAATAATCCACCTGCTACGCAAG
>JAEEQV010000243.1:0-3948 GCA_016285445.1 Bacteroidales bacterium | reverse complement strand
GAAGAAGAGGAAGAAGAATGAAGCGATTCGTTACCGTCATTGTGTTTGTTTTTTCGTTCTTGTTGTCGCTCGCCACTCACAACAGGGCTGGGGAAATTACATACAGACACGTTTCGGGCTATATCTACGAAATTACAATCATTACCTATACCTACACGCCGAGCGAGGCAAACAAGTCGCGTGATGTGTTGACGCTGCAATGGGGCGATGGCACCTCGGGCACCATTCCTCGTATTTCGGAGGAATATCTGCCCGATAATTTTACGTTAAATATCTACAAAACCACACATACGTTTCCCGGACCGGGCTCGTTTACCATTTCCATGGAAGACCCCAACCGAAACGAAGGCGTGATAAACATTGTGGAATCGGTGAACGTGCCGTTTTCCATTAGCACGACGCTCCGCATTGACGCAATTTTAGGCGGAAACACTACGCCGGTGCTGACGAATCCTCCTGTTGACAATGCCGCGATAGGGGTGAAATTCATTCATAATCCTGCCGCCTACGATGCCGACGGCGACAGCCTTGCTTATCGCCTGACGACATGCACGGGCGAAGGTGGCGAATACATCAGCGGCTACACGATGCCAATGACGAGCAAGGATTTTTATGTTGACGCTGTTTCGGGCGATATGGTGTGGGACGCGCCAATTGTGCTTGGTAGTTACAATGTGGCTATGATTATTGAAGAATGGCGGAAAGGCACGAAAATCGGCGAAATTGTCCGTGATATGCAGATTGAGGTGTTCGACGCAAACAACACAGTGCCCAAAATCGAACCGTTGAGCGATGTTTGCGTGCGTGTGGGCGACACCGTTCGTTTTCAGGTTGTGGCAAACGATGCCGACAGCAATAATGTGGTTTTGACCGCTTCGGGTGGTCCGTTTGAGGTCGCAAATTCTGCCACGTTCACAACGCTTTCGTCAAAAAAAGGAAAAACAATATCGGAATTTGTGTGGGTACCGACGTGCGACGAGATTCGCGAGCAGGCGTACATGGTTCTTTTCAAGGCGGTTGACGACGACAAGATTGCTCTCGCCGATATGAAATATGTGAATATCAAAGTCATTGGTCATCCGCCCGTACATTTGTCGGCAAATCCGCAGTCGGTTTCTGTATCGCTGAATTGGGAAGATTCGTTGTGTGAATCGCAGGTGGTTGCATACGACATTTATCGTTCGCGTGTGGCAATTGATTATAAGCCAGAGTATTGCGAGGTAGGTTTGCCCGACACGTTGGCGTTGTATTACGAGAAAATTGCCACAGTTGCCGCTTCGCAAAAAACGTATTTCGACAATAACAGAGGTTTGGGATTAACACCCGGATTTACGTATTGTTACCGTTTTTGCTCGGTATTCAAGGACGCATATTCAAGTTATATTTCCGACGAGATTTGTGCCCAGTTGGTGCCGTCATCGCCCGTACTGACGAACGCAAGCGTGCAGAAAACCGATGCGAAAAATGGTGAAATCTACGTGGCATGGTCGATTCCTCGGGAATTTGATTCCATTACGTTTCCAAAACCATATCAGTATTGGTTGTACCGTTCTTCGGGAATGTATGGTGAAAACTTAATAAAAGTCGCTGAAATAGATGGACTTACCGACACTTCGTTTGTCGATACGAAACTCAACACAAAAGATTCCGCATATTCCTACAAGATAGAATTTTATTCCTTGGCGTCGGGAGAACCACGATTGATAGGACCACCGCCAGTTTCTTCATCGCCCTTTTTAACCTATGAGGCTTATAATCATAAAGTTAAATTGCTTTTGCAAGCAAATGTCGGGTGGGAGAACGATACGATTTTTGTGTATCGCCAAAATGGTGAATCGTTTGATTCCTTGGGTGTGTTTGAAAACGACGAATTTTGGGACACTGGCTTGAACAATCTGCAGGAATATTGCTACTACGCTACAACGAGCGGTCATTTCGACTACCATTTGTTGCCGTCGCGCGTGTATAACAATTCGCAACTGTTGTGTGCAGTTCCCGCCGACACCATTCCGCCCAAACCTATGCCACTGAAAGTTGTGCAGGATTGCGATGCGTTTTCAAGAACTATCTCGTGGAATGTTGATGCCGACGATGAGATAAAATCCGTGCGGATTTATTTTAAGGATTGCCAAAACCCAGATTGGAAATTATTGACCTCGGTTTCTTCAAATATATCTTCTTTCGTGCATTCGTTTGCCGATTCCACGGGTAATATGGCTGGCTGCTATTACCTTGCTGCTGAAGATTCTGCAGGCAATGTGGGTGCATATCAGTACGACACGTGTTTGTATAATTGTCCGCAATATGAATTACCTAACGTGTTTACGCCAAATGGCGACGGCGAGAATGATTTGTTTCATCCTGTTGTGAATCGTTTTGTGCAAAAAGTTGATATGAAGTTGTACGATGCGTGGGGACAATTGGTGTTTGCGACAGAAAATCCCGATTTGAATTGGAACGGCAAACATTACAAAACGGGCAAAATGCTTACCGACGGCGTGTTCTATTATGTGTGCGATGTGTATGAATATTGGTCAGACTGTGAAATCCACAAACGTGAGATGGCAGGATTCGTGCATAAATTCAGCGATGGGACAAAATAAAAAGAGGTTGCCTCATAGACAACCTCTCGTGTGGTGAGAAAATAACATCTCATTTTAGAATATTACAGCGTTTGGATAGTTGCTTGTATTATATGTCTTTACAAGTTTTCCGTCTTTGTCGTATTGTTTTACTGCGTGTGAGCTGGAGTAAGGAGTTTCTGTCACCCAAATATCTCCATTTTCGCTTGCGCTGATTCCGTAGAAAGAACCGTCAGCCAATTTAGTGCTTGTGCCGTTTGCAAACGAATAAATAGCATCGTCAATATAGTAAAGATTACCATTGTTGTAAGCAATAAGGTTTCCGCCATAGCTTGCAAACTGATGGTCAAATTCCTTTGTTGCAGTTGCTTCTAACGAAGATGCGTTAATAGTGTATATAGCTGTGTTTGAAACAACTTCACTTCCGAGGTAGTTACCATCGTTATCGTAATTGTAGTTAGTCAAACCTTTGCAAAGTACGATAACATTACCTTGTGCATCAACTTCCATATCATAAGGATTGTCGCCAACGGTGATTGTTTTTTCAACTTTGAATGTACTTACATTGATAACGGTAACAGTTTTGGCGGTTGTATAACCACCTGAATTAGCAACGAACAATTTGCCATTTGACACAACCATAGCGTTTGGTCCAAAACCAGTTGCCACAGAGTCGGTCTTTTGCATAGAAAGTTTGTTTACTACATATACATAGTCGTCGCCACTTAATCCGTTACCATTGGTAACAAAGATTTCGTCATTGTTGCGGTTTGCAACATAACGTGGATAAGAAAAACCAGTGCAAACGCCTTCGCTCTTGAACGTGTTTGCATTTACCGCTTCAACTTTGCCTGAAGCATTTGCAACGATGAAAATTTTGTCGCCAATTTTTTCCATTGATTGTACGACATCGCCAAGAGGACGATTGTTTTCTGCTTGGAAAACGTCTTTTTTCAATTCTCCATCGATAATAGCATCGATAGCACCGTCATTTTGACCGAAATTTCCTTCACAAACGACAAATGATGCGTTTGTATAGGCGCCGCTTGGTTTAGGGTCATCTTCTTTTTTGTTACAAGCCGTAAGGGCAATACTTCCAGCGAGAACTATGCTCGCAATTTTTACAAGATTTTTTTTCATTTTTTGTAGATATTAATTAATTAATTAAACATTGTAAATAAATTTCAAAATTTCGTCCTGGAAGCGGGTAGGAGCGGATTTGCTCGTAAACCGCGTTGGTTATATTATGTATTTGAACCCCAGTCGCTAATTGTATTCTATTAAAATCAAATGTTTTTTTGATTGAGAAATCAATAGTGAGATACGCATCAAGTGTTTTTTCAAGATTGTAATATCGTTCGCTTTC
>JAEEQV010000242.1:0-3956 GCA_016285445.1 Bacteroidales bacterium | reverse complement strand
ATAATCTTCGGGAAAAAGGAATGTTAAAATAAGGGGGGATTTAAAAATTAAGAATTAAGAATAAAAAATTAATAGTTTCTAAGTTTGGAACGATTGTTGATGTATGATGAGAAAAACTAAAAATATGAAAAAAGTTATTTCACTCTTATCTGTCCTTGCAATCTGCTCAGTAGCAGTTTTCGGACAAAACACAAAGAATGCGAAAGAAATTCTCGACAAAGTTTCGCAAAAGACGAAAAGTTATTCTTCCATAAACATCTCCTACTCTCTTGTCCACACATCGCCCGATGGGAAAAACGACAAGGCAAACGGCACCTTGCTTATGAAAGGTAACAAATACCAGTTGTCGGTGCTCGACAATATCCTGTACTGCGACGGAAAAAACTTGTGGACCTATATGGTGGATGAAAAAGAAGTGGTTGTATCGACGGTTGACAACGGCGACTCCGACATGATGAATCCTGCAAAAGCGCTTACGATGTACGAAAAAGGATTTAAATACAAATTCATTCAAGACCGTTTTGAGGCAAACCGTGCAATCTACGTGATTGACTTGTATCCCGAAGACATCGACAACAGCGAATATTCAAAAGTTCGTCTGTCAATCGACAAAGACAAGTCGCAACTCTGGAAAGCGGAATATTTCGCAAAAGACGGTAACAAATACACCATCACCGTGAACACGTTCAAGGTTAACGAACAAATTTCCGACGCTTCGTTCACGTTTGACAAGGCAAAAAATCCAGGTGTAAAAATCATTGACGAACGTTAAGCAATGACTTTAGAGCAACGTATTTCGGCATTCATTTCGCTGGGGCAACAACTGCAAAAAGCCCTCGATTCTGGCGAAAAGAATGCCGACTTATCGTTTGCCATCTCACGTGCGGAATACAAAAATCCCTATTTCACCGCCGAAAACACAAAATCTGCACTGCAAGAAATCATAGGGCTCCTGCAGGAAAAATCGTTGCACACGCTCATTGCCCAAACATACATTCAGGAAAAACCGAGCAAACGAGTGGCACTGCTTCCCGAAGGGAAAACGCCCCTTGACGCATTCCCCGATATGCTCTGCATACTTATTACGGGCAACATCCTCATCTTAAAACCTGCCGAGAAAGACCCGTTGCTTCCCCGATACATTATAAAAGAGTTGCTTGCAATAGAGCCGCAATTCAAAAACTATATTGCCGTCACCGAAAATTTCCTCTCGCAATTCGACGCTATCATTGCAGGAGAAACGACACGCAGTTTTGAAATCTATATGCAGAAATATCCGCATCTTATTCGGAAACAAAAAACTTCCGTCGCCGTTCTCGACGGTGGCGAGACACAACAAGACTTGGAACGGTTGGGAAACGATATTTTCAACTTCTTTGGATTGAGCCGCCGAAACGTGTCGAAACTTTATCTACCCGACACATTTGACGAGAAACGAATACTCGACGCCGTTGAAAAATACAACTCCGTATCACTCCATTACAAGTATATGAACAACTACGAATACAACAAATCAATATACTTGGTGGCACGGCAAACCCACTTGGACAACGGTTTTCTTATTCTAAAAGAAGACACAAATGAATTAAAATCTCCGTTGGCTGTTGTTTATTACGAAAAATATTCCGACCTTTCACAAGTGCAAAATGCGATTGAAAAACACAAAGATGAAATTCAGTATATCATCTGTAAATTAACAGCATTTCGCACAAAAACAGTTCAATTCGGGGAATCGTTTGTCCCTCGCATTGAAGAAAATATTGAGACGTTAAACTTCTTAATCAGTTTGTAGTATGATTTACAAGTTCAGAATAATCAGCGACGAAAACGAATTGTTTTCAAGAAGCATAGAAATTTCGGAAGACGACACGTTCCTGAAATTCCACAAGGCGATTCTTAAAGCGTGCGATTACAAAGATTCGGAAATGGCTTCATTCTTCGTTTCCAACGACGATTGGGACAAGGAGCAAGAAATCACCTTGTTCGACATGGGCGAGGAAGACACGGGGACAATCCCTATGCAGAAGGCCAAACTGAAAGATTTTGTGAGCAACAAAGGCGACAAACTCATATATCAGTTTGACTTTTTCGGCGACCGTGCATTATTCTGTACCTTGGTCGATATTTTGGACAAAGACCCGAAGAAAAAATATCCCGTGTGCGTTCATTCCACGGGAAACCCACCACTTCAGAAAGAAAACGACACTGCCGAAGATTTCAACGACCTGTTCAACGAAACAGGAATTGACGAAGACGACGACTTGTTTAGCAACAACGACGATGAATTTGGCAATGACGAATTCGGAGGAAACGATTTTGGCGGCTACGACGACTTTGGCGGCGGCTACGGTGGGAACGACTATGATTATTAAAATGTAGGGACGTCACATTGTAGAAAGCTATAAAATAGCAGAAAAACGACAAACAAAAGCATATTTTGTCATTCGTTTAGATTTTCCCACTATTAGTTTTGACAAAAATTAAAAATTATAAGTTTATGAAAAAATCATGTGCCGTATCGTTCTGCTCCAGATATTTATTTACAAAATTGTACAATAAGTAGTGATGCTTATTATTACGGAAACAATATATCTGCAGGAGAACATGTTACAACGGCTGTTCCATACGGGAATGTATATTTTACAAATAGTGCGAATGTAACATTAGAAGCAGAAAATAATGTATATTTGGATACCGATGTTGAGATACAATCTGGCGTTAAATTAAATATAGAATAATTATGAAAAAGATATCTTGTTTTCTCGCTTTTTTACTTGTTGGACACATTACTTTTTGCCAAACTGAGATTCTTAAAATGAATGAGTGGACAGAAGTCTATGAAGAACGTATTGGAACAGAAGATCATTCTTGTTCATTGACAGTGTACAATATTGAAGGAGATACAACTATCAACTCTATAGATTATCGTAAATTATATAAAAATGGGAAATTGAGTGGAGCCATACGCGAAACAGCAGATAGCGTGGTGTATTATTACGATATAAAGTATAAAAAGGAATTATTGCTGTACGATTTTGCATGGAAAATCGGCAAAGAAATCAAATCTGTTTGGTTGGATGAATGGGATGGAGTATCTGAGGATATACCTGAATATGTGTATGCAACAATTAATAAGATAGACACACTTATCTTAGAAGATGGCAAAAAATATGCGTATATTACAACAACTACTGGTACAAAATGTATTCAAGGAATTGGCGACACGGAAGGCTTCGTAACACATTTAACACTTTTAAGACCAACTTACAAATGTGCATACAAACTTTGGTGTGCAACAGATTCAAGAATTAACGGAGAGGGCAGTGTTTTATATAAAGATGAACAATGTGATGATTGTTATACGTGCAATGAAAAACTTGCGATATTGGAATCGGACAATGCTGTTTCCCTTTCCCCCAACCCCGTCAAAGACGTATTAACCCTAACCTTGCCCACCTCCAACAACGAAATCAAGATTTTTGATTTGCAAGGAATACTTTTGTTGCAACAAAATGTAGGGTTTTCGACAGAGGTGAATGTTTCGATGTTGCCCAAAGGAACGTATGTGTTGATGGTGAATGGAGTATCGTATAGGTTTGTGAAGGAATAATCATTAAGCGAAGAAATATATGAAAGTAGTATCAGCTATTATATTATCTTTTTTTGTTTATATACAAATATATGCGTTGGAGTTCCAATCTGACGCTCCAAAGTATGTTGAAGAATTAGATATGTACTCTTATACGCCAATAATAACAGATAATGTGGGAGAAACAAAAGTGTGGTGCGAGAATTTACCCGAATGGCTTCATTTTGATGGAACTACATTGTTTGGCATACCGTATGAAAAAGACATTATTGAAAATGAATCTCCTTTAATCAGTATTTTTTGTGCCGATTCACAAGACACAGTAAGCCAGCAATTTAATATATTGATTAACTATGTAACTTTTTTA
>JAEEQV010000241.1:0-3996 GCA_016285445.1 Bacteroidales bacterium | reverse complement strand
GAAATCGGAGATTCTTAGAACCCACAGTGATTGGGATACGACCGTAATGCCAACGCAATACAATAGTTCTGACGTTAGGAAAGACTGGAATACGTTGTTTTCGGAACAAAAAGAGTTGAATACACAAATTAAGGATTCCGAAAAGGAAATTCACGATGCAAATATCGTTTTGTCGGATTATTACATTCAGAATCAGAAAGATGAAACATATCTCTGGAATATCATCAATCATAAAGAAGAAATATCTTCTGCTCGCACATTCATTTCTGTTACGGATACCAATCTACAAACAAGTAATGCAAAGATTGCCGAAGCAGAAAAGATTATAAAAGAAACATTAGAAAAGTTACATGTAACAACTGAAGCAGAGATTCCAGACAAAAATGAATTACAAAATAATCTTGATGCGATAAAGAAACAGCAAGAAGAATGTTCTATCCAAATAGGCAGCATTACGACGCAATTGAATGAAAACAAAAAGAATCAGGATGGTTTGGAGAAAGCAAAGGAATCACTAACCCAAAAGACCGAAATCTTTAACAAATGGGATAAGTTGAATAAGATTTTTGGCGGCGATCGTTTTCGCACGTTGGTTCAAACATACATTCTTCGTCCATTGCTCAACAATGCAAATATCTATCTTGAAAAAATCACTGACCGATATAAGCTTACGTGCAGCGAAGAAAACGAGCAACTTTCCATTCTTGTGCTTGACCGTTACAACAAAGACAACATTCGTAGCGTAACCGTCCTTTCTGGTGGTGAACGATTTATGATTTCGTTGGCACTTTCGTTGGCATTATCTTCGCTTAATCGTCCCGACATGAACGTGAATATTCTTTTCATAGATGAGGGATTTGGCACACTCGATGAGAAAAATCTCGATTCGGTAATGTCAACCTTGGAAAAACTGCAAGAAATTGCAGGACAATCAAAACGACGTGTAGGAATTATTTCCCACAGGGAAGAACTTGCTGAACGTATTCCCGTAAAGATTCAGGTTGTGAAAAAAGGCGAAGGGCGAAGTAATGTGGAAATAGAAAGGTCAGTTGTTTAACACAACTACTATTTTTTCTTCGCATACACGTTTGCCAATTCGCTCACTTTTCCTGCGAGTTTCTTTCGTAACGACGCTGGCGAAAGGATTTCCACCGATTCACCACGATGCAGAATATCGTACAAGAACTCGTTTACCGGCGGCAAATAGAACTCGAAAATTGAATATTCGTCGTTTTTTTCTATTTCCCGTTGTGAATCGTGGAGTGGTAGCGTTCGCATAAAATTTGCCGCATAGGCCGTAGTCTTTACTTGAATCCGTTCCGGCTTCACCTCCTCATAAATCGAGGCACCATACCCTTTTGCAAGGTGTGCTTTCGGTTCGTAATCCTTGGGCAACTTGAACGTCTTGCTCAGCATTTCCACGTTACTCATTCTGTCCAACGCCAACGTGTACATTTTCTTGTCTTTTTCGTCAAACGCATACAAATACCAACGGCGATTGTGCGACTGGATAAAATATGGCTGCATAATCCTCGTGGTGGCATTGTCCTTCTTGAACGACTGGTGCGTGACTTCCAAACAATTATTGTTCATCATCGCCCGTAAAATCAGCGTCAGCCACTTTCTACCCGAAGGAACATCCTCCAGCACGATTCTGTTTTTCAACGCCTTTGCCTCCTGCAACGTATTGTTGATGGAAAAACTATCCACCATCCAATCCGTCGTGGGGGTACTTTCCCCTTTGTCAATGTAATATTCGTAATCATTATTACATTTTATGCTGATGCCGTACGAATCATAAATTGCACCTAAATGGTCGTAAAAAGTTCGACGAGGATAGGGTTTGTTGTCATAATTGAGTGAACAATAGTCCCATTTGTCTTGAATTTCTTTTAACGTAATCGGCCCAAAATCCGAAATCACTTCAATCAACCACTGCAATCGCTGAATTTGTACGGAAGACATAAGAATTAAGAATTAAACTGATTCTACATTTATTTTTCCAAAGGTATAAAATAACGTGGCAAAAAAAAGTAGAGATGCAAAATTTTGCACCCCTACCATTCTACAAAATCTGTGATTCGTGTAGAGACGCGATTAATCGCGTCTCTGCCCTTAGAATCCAACCTTTTTACGTTCTTTTCCGCTGAGTTTTTCTGAGCCACACAATTTCACAATGGAATCGTAGTCGGCGACGGCATCTTTCAACACTTCCTGCATTGTGAACTTACGGACAATGTTGTCAATTTCGCCACCAGAGAAATCGAACTGCAACGCAAGTTTCTCACAAGCCTCGTCACTCAACGCCGGCATTTTATCTTTCCAAATGCTACGTTTTGCCTCAATTGTCGGTTTGTCAAACTTGACCTTGAACAAGAATCTCCGTTCAAATGCCTCGTCAAGATTGCCTGCCAAGTTCGTGGTGGCAATCATAATGCCGTCAAGTTTTTCCATCTCCTCCAACAATATGTTCTGAATCGTATTGTCGGTTTGTTCCGTACTGTTAGACACGTCTTTGTGACGTTTCCCAAACACGGCGTCGGCCTCGTTGAACAACAGGATTGGTTTCAACTTCTCGTTTTTGCATTTTTCGGCATAATCCGTAAAAATTCTTTTCACCAACTTCTCGCTTTCACCGTACCAGCACGTTTTTGTGGCACTAATGTCAACGTGCATGACCTTTCGTCCCGTCGCCTTGGCAATCTGCATTACCGACTCGGTCTTTCCCGTACCCGGCAATCCGTAGAAAATGGCTGTCACGCCACTCGGCATGCCTTTCTTCTGCAATCGTTTTTGCAGTTCCTTGAATTGCTTGTCCTCCAACGATTTCTGCAAGAAATGAATCTCTTCGTCCAACTCTTTGCCGAAAAACAACTGTTTTGCGCTGATTTTTTCGGGTGCGACCAAACGCTTGTCATCTTTCTCTTTTTGCTGAACCAGTTGAAAATCCTCTTCCAAGAATAATTCCTGTCCTTTACGCGTCAACGCCATTGTGGCACGGTTGAAGAACTCTGCCGGACGTTTTTCCACCAAATCTTTTTGGATAAGTTCGTGCGTATCGTTCAAAATTGACGATGCAACTCTAAATCGAGTCGAAGCCGAAAAATAAATAGCCGACAAGAGTTTGTCTATAACCGTTTTTTCACTATGTAAGTAATCCTTACATACTATGTAAAATAGCGTTCTCTTCTCTACTGATTTGATTTTCCCCTTCACATTTTTCACAAAAGTCAAATCTTTGTTTTTTTCTTCCAGCGCCTCAACACGGTCAAACAACACTTCGGTCGGAATTTCTCCGTCGCCACGATTTTCAACCTCGGCATCTACGAATAGACAGAATTTATATCGGTCGATTTTCTTTTCCTCCGACATATAAAACTCCTTATTATTGATAATGGAATCCTCCACACCCGTGTCGATTGAGATTTGCATACGACGACGGCCATAGCTACACAAGGTGTTTTTTCTGAGATATCCTTTTGTCATTAACTGATCGGCAACACCCTTCAGAGGCAAAAGATCCAAAGTTGAAGCAGAGAAAAAACTTGGCAAAATATCCTTGTCGTACCTGTCGCGTTCATCAATCTGAAACGTGTAAAACGCAATAAACACACACGTTTGAATTTCATCTAACTGTAAATAATTCGCAAAACGCTTCAATTCCTGAATAATCGCTTTTTTATCCTCGTCAGACAATTTTGCATTTCTTCTCCTAAATTCGTCAGCCGACTCTCTCTTAACCTCAACAAATCTGTCATCCAGACAGTGAAGAATTTGAATGTCGGTGTCCTCCAAACTTTTCGACAAGTAGGTGAAACTTGCCAATGCATTAAATTTTTCTTGTTTCATATCGTTAGTTTTTTTGGTTCGCGCAAAAATATATCGGCACATGAGCGAAATCAATGCACAGCGAAAAAAAATATTACTTTATTTTTATAAAACACTAATAAAGATTATTATACAATTATTATTTTTTTATTTTTACCCAAAAAAGAA
>JAEEQV010000240.1:0-4034 GCA_016285445.1 Bacteroidales bacterium | reverse complement strand
GAATTGGCTGGGATTACGTTTGGTTTGGCACGGCAAGCAGTAAGTCGATGCTTGAAAAAACGGTAGCTATGATGTCTGCCAAAAATGCCTTGTCTTCTCCTAACAAAGTAGGTTATTTCTCTAATCTGACAGGTTCTTCTTATTCAGATTTGCAGTTAGCAAGTGAGTCATACCTAAAAGTAACGTGGCTTGGACGGGAAGTTTGGCATGTGCCTTTATGATTGACGACGACTATCAGTCATATTTGGACACCTATTATAATGACTTGAAATCAAAAACTGGTAGTGCATATTATGCTCAAACGTTGCAAGTGCTTTATTTGTTGACATTGTCGGGTAATGCCGCAAACTTCTATGACTGTGACGGGGGCTCTGTTGTTATCACAAATCCTGTTATTTCTGCTGCAGAAACAGATGGTTCAAAAATCACTTTGACGTGTTCCAAGAAAATGGCATCGTCAGACGATCGTAGCGGATTCACTATTTACAAAGGTGGCGTTGCACAATCAAGTATTATCTCTTCAATGTCAGTTTCAGGAAAAACGATTACACTTACTTTGAATAAAAACATTACGATTGAATCAGGCGATATGCTTGCCATTTCTTACAACGGCACGTATTTGCAAAGCGAAGAAGGTGGAACATTAGGCGAGATTGTAAAAATGACGGTTAAAAACAATGTTTCTGGCGGAAGCACCATTCTTGCTGACTGCGAAACAGACAAATGTTTGTTGGGGGGACCTTGGTACAACTATGATGACAAAAACTCAAATGCAGCATCAACAATTTCACCATCCAACGCTTCTGATATGATAGTATCAGGTGGTAAAAACGGCTCGGCAATAAAAGTAACCTATCGTTTGGACAAAGGATCCTACCAATACGATCCATTCATTGGATTTGGCTTTAATCTATACGAAGGAACCGATGAGAACAAAGGCGTTTACGAAACATTGGATTGTACTGGTGCAACAGGAATTAGTTTCTATCATAAAGGAACAGCAGTGACATTCTTAGTAAAAACTCCTGGTACAGGTGGCAACTATCACGGTTATACCATTGATGCACACAATGATTGGACGCCCGTAACAATTACTTGGGATAAATTAGAACAGGAACCATATTGGGGAACAGAGATTGAATTCTCAGAAAAGAATATTTATGGATTGCAATGGCAAGTAAAAGGAACAACAGGAACAAACGGTGACATTTGGATTGACGATGTTACATTACTTGGAAAATCAATTGACATTTCGCTTAACCACTCTGACTTGGAAGCAACTCTTGCAACAGCAAATGCTTTGTATAATGAAGCAACAACCGACAAATATCCTCAATCTGCCATTACAACATTCTACAATGCAATAGATGCTGCTGCCACGACAAATATGACGGCAACGACGCAAAGTGAACTTGATAACGCAAACACAACTTTGACACAAGCAATTGCGACATTCAAGTCAACAATGTTTGACAAATCAGCATTGCTTGCAACTATCGCAACAGCCGAAACATTATATAATTCTGCAACAACAGATAAATATCCTCAATCGGCAATCAACGATTTTGCTACGGCTATAGCAACGGCAAGAACTGCAAGTTCACAAACTACTCAAACTGCTTTGGATAACGCAAACACTGCTTTAACGAATGCTATTGCTACATTCAAGGCTTCTGAGATAAAACCAGTTGTTAATAAGGAAGATTTGTCAACGCTAATCAGCAACACAAAATCTATTCTTAACACAACAACAGCGGGAACGGCAGTAGGTCAATATTCTGCAACATTGAGAACGAAACTTCAAACTGCACTCTCAAATGCAGAGACAATAAACAACAAGGCAACGGCAACGCAAACCGAGGTTGACAATCAGGTTTCTGCATTACGCACGGCTTACAATGCATACATGGCATCGGAAGTAAAAACTGCTGTTGACGATTTGGAATTTGCATTCTCGGTATATCCCAACCCTTGTGTTGACGTGCTAAACATTGAAGCAAACAACGAGATTGCGTTTGTAAGGATTTTAGGTCTGAACGGATCAAAATCTATGATTGAAATCAGTCAAACAACGGCACAAATTTCAGTTGCATCATTGACAAATGGAATCTATGTTATGCAAGTAATTTTTGCTGATGGCTCTGTAAAAACAACGCAATTTGTCAAAAAATAATTCCTCAAAACAATAAATGAAGAAACATCTTTCATACACGCAGAATACGTTCCGTTTCCATCGCTGGAATCACGCGGCGTATTCGGCGTTTATGAGTTTGGGCAAGCAAATCACCATTGGTCGGTTAAATACCGAAATTGTCGATGGTTTGATGCGAAACAAACATCTTCGCAAATTGTTGCTTACTTCGTTCGTTACCACGCAATTGGCTGAATTGGATTTTTCTGACGGCGACGGCGACGAAAATCCAATAGAACGACTGCAACAATTACTTCTTTGTCCGACACTTACTACGGACGTATATCCTGCGTTACAAGAATCAATTTTGTTTAAGAACATATCCTATTTTCTTCATAATGAAGAGAATAGGATTTTTATTTTATGTTACTATGAAGAAAATTAATTGTATAGTAATAGCACTTTTGTGTGCTCATTTTTGCGTTGCTCAAAACGATACTATTATTCCCATTTCCACTGTAGAAATCAGCCGTCAGGCAACTTCGCTCGCCTCAGAATCGTTACGAATTGTAACTACGCTCACAAAACAAGACATTGCCGCTTTGCCCGTTCAAAGCATTAACGACTTGCTTGACTACTTGCCTGGAATTGACGTCCGTTCACGAGGCACAAACGGCGTACAAGCAGATTTATCAATACGTGGCGGCACATTCGATCAAGTCGTGGTTTTACTCAATGGAATCAACATAACTGACCCGCAAACTGGCCACCAAAGTCTTGATATTCCAATAGATATAGCAATAATTGACCGCATAGAAATTTTACAAGGCACGTCAATGAACGTGTTCGGACTCTCGTCGTTTAGCGGTGCCATCAATATCATTACAGGAACGCAGAAAAAACAGAGCGTTGAGGTCGGTATGGTTGGCGGGAGCAACGGCTACTTTGCGCCACACGTAGCAGCACGAACGAATACTGAAAAATGGAACATAACCGCTTCGGCATCGACAAACCAATCTTCTGGATACATTGAAAACACTGATTTTCAATACTCTAACTTGTATTTACAAACAAATTATAGCGATTCAACCTTAGGAACTTGTACATTTCAAATAGGAACGCAAATCAAAAAATTTGGGGCAAATTCTTTTTACTCATTCAAATATCCAAACCAATATGAAAAGGATAATGTGCTGATTTCATCGTTGCAATGGGTCAAAACATTTGGGAAAACAGAAATTTCGGCTGCCGGATTTTACAGAATGCATTACGATGAATTTCAATTATTTAGAAACAAAATTGACGCACCTTCATGGTACACAAACCATAATTATCACATTTCACAACTACGTGGCGGGAATGTCAAGTTTTCCCGTTACTTTTTGTTTGGAAAATTAACGCTCGGAACAGAACTAAGAAACGAACATATTGTGAGCAATGTGCTTGGTGACACGCTTACAAAGCAGAAAAGAGTACCTTTTACCAACACTGAAGACAGTCTTTTTTTCTTGTTTGGCAAAAATCGGACAAACGTTAATTGTTTCGGAGAACAAACTTTTCTTTTAGGGAAATTCACTGCTTCAATAGGTTTTTCTGGGAATTACAATACTATGTTTCAATCGAATTTTTGTTTTGGCGTAAATGTCGGATATAGAATTTCACCATATTTTCGCATATACGCTAACGCCAACAGAGCCCTGCGTTTGCCTACATTTACCGATATGTACTATAAAAGCGCGAACCAGCTTGCAAATCCCAGTTTACAGCCAGAAGAGAGTTTTACGTGGGAACTTGGTTCACAAATTCAAAACCAAAGATTTTCGTGCCGATTTTCAGGTTATTACCGAATTGGTTCAAACATCATAGATTGGACACGAACCAAAGATGAAGAAATATGGAAAAG
>JAEEQV010000239.1:0-4035 GCA_016285445.1 Bacteroidales bacterium | reverse complement strand
CGCCACGGCTTCGGAAAGCGTGAGGGGTGTATATTTTCCTTGTGTGTAAAGTTTTGCCAACGGTGTGTCGGCAACTACCAAGGTGGGGTAGATGCGAGTGGTTTTTGCTCCGAAGGCAATTATGTCGTGGGCGGTTTGCAAGGCGGTTTGGAATGTATCGCCAGGCAGACCGAGCATCATTTGCAGGCCGAGTTGGAAACCGTAGGCGTTGATTTTTTCCGAAGCAAGACGGATAGATTCTCGGTTGTGTCCGCGTCCCGACAGGCGTAACACGGTGTCATCGGTTGACTGCGCGCCGAGTTCAATGTCGGTTACGTGGTATGCTTTGAGCATACGGAGAATGTCATCATCAATGTAGTCGGGACGAGTTGAAATGCGGATGCCTGATACTTGTTTACTTTCTATAAATGGTTGTGCTACTTGTAGATACGCTTTCTGCGTTTCCAATGGCAGACAAGTGAAACTTCCTCCGAAAAACGCAATTTGAATATCGTAGTTTTTGGGAATTGTCGCCAAATTCCGTTCTATAATCGAGTGGGCTTCGTGCGGTGTAGGCACGTCGTTCTGCGAACTGATATGGTTTTGGTTGCAGAATATGCACTGGTGCGGACACGCCAGTTGTGGCAGAAAAATCGGTATGTTGGAATGACGGAGGATTTTCATTTTTATCGGATTCTTTTCAATACTTTTGTTCGTTTGTGTAAATATAATCATCTATAAGATAGTTCCAACTATTTCTTTGGGTGCGACTCAATTCTATATAATTTTCGTGGCATTTTTTGTCCCAATAGAGAGTATCGTAAAAAACGTCGTCTTTTTCTATTGTTATTGGGCATAGAACGGTGTCGATTGATAACGAGGTGGCAGTGATACGTATTTTTTCACAAAACCCGCTGTCGGTTGATTTGCACGAAACAAAGGCAACGGAAATAAGCAGTAGTATTTTTGCAACAGATTTTGTCATGTTTGAATGATTGTTGCTCAAAAATAAGAAGATTTCTTTTAGTTTTTGTCTTTCTCTTTATAGAAGTATTCATTTTCTTTTACCAACGTATCATTTACATATTTTCTTTCATAATATATCTTTCCCCCAACTGTATCAACAATATCTTGGGTCATATATTCAGTATCATTTCCAAATCTTTTGTAAGTTCTTATAAGATTGTCATCTTTATATACATTTTCTTCATAACATTCCCCATCATCCCCAAAAAACTTTTCTTTTCGATTGGAAAAATCATTAAAATTTTCAATAACCCTACAATCCCCATAATAGGATTCCTTTATTGAAATCAAAGTCCCATTGTCAAATTCATATTCCAGAAATTCTTCTTCTCCATAGCTATTTTTCCATTTTATCAACCATTTACCATGTTCCAAGCCATTCTTGTAGAAACGTCTTTGTACTATTTCTCCGTTTTTACCATATACCAGCCATTCCCCGTCGGGCTTACCCTTCTTGTAATGTGCTTTTAAAACATAACCTTTATTTCGGTATGTCCGTTTTTTATAGATATGCCTAAAAAAATCTATTATAGGTTTTCGCTGCCAGCCAAGGTATGTTGTGGAACTAAAATTTTCTTTTCTACATAAATATGCTGGAATATAAAATTTACCAGAAAAACGCAGATATTTTAATTTCTTTAGTTTTGAAATATTTTTTTCCGTTAAAAAAGAAACACTTGTGCCACGTTCAAAATTCAATTCTTTCAGATTTTTCAGTTGAAAGATTTGTTCTGGCAGAGGAGAAACCATTAAATTGACATAATCATCGTTTGACAATTGCCGTTGACACACTTCCACGTCGGTGAAATAATCTAATACTTGTAGTAGTGGATATTGAGTCAAATCTCTAGGAATATAACATCTACATATTCTTAATTCTTGCAAATTGGAAAAATTCAATTCTGCAAGTGACATCTTTTCTATTCGAGCACAGTCAACCCATAACCGATACACTTTAGTTCTGTCTGTCGTTGGAGATACCACTCGATAAGTCTCTTTACTTGTAAATCTTGGTATATCATCCTCATCCAACACATAAATATCTTGGTGCTTCAAACGCCAAAGATTCATTGGCTTTTGCGCAAAGCAATCCAATGCCAATATAAGCAGTATGGCAACAAGCAGAATGTTAGTTCTCCGTGTTCGACAAAACTTTTGCATAATAATAATTATCAAGCAAATATAGTGTTTTATGGGAATGGGCAAATAGAAAATGTGCCATAGAAGGCAAGAAAGTTTCTCGTAAAAGACTACAATCAGATAGAAAAATAGCATTTATTACTACCAAGAAATGTCATCGTATTTGGGTTCTATAATGATTTTTCCTGTTGTGTCGATTACGCCAACTTTCTCATTTTTATGGAAAGTAGCAAAACCATTTTGAAACTCTCCAACGTAATCATTATAGAGTTGTAGGTATTTCCCCGTCATATCAATATATCCCCATTTCTTATCGTTTGTTTCAACACGAGCCATACCATTTCTAAAACTGCCAGCATATTGGAATTTTGGTTCAATTACAAACTTCCCTGTGGTGTCAATATATCCCCACTTGTCATCTAATTGTACTGCTGCCAAACCATTCTCCGAAAAATATTCTGCCTTCTTAAATTGATACGGAATAACTAATTCTCCTTTTTTGTTAATAAAACCATAGAGGTCGGTCTCGTCAGAAACTTGTGCAAACCCATTACAAAAATCTTGTGAAAAATCGAATTGAGGTTCTATCACAATTTTCCCAGTTTTATCTATATATCCGTAGTTGGAAGGGACCCACCGTCTTTCGCCTGTGCTAATTCGTGCGTAATCTTCGTGAAATATCGGTTTTATCATACTTTTGGGTTCAAATATGATTTTCCCTGTCGTGTCAACCACACCATAATATCTATGTTTACGAACGATAATAAATCCGTTTTCGTATCCGAGAGCGATCCCATCAAATTGTGGTTCAACCACCATGTTTCCCATTTTATCAATAAATCCATATTTGTCATCTATCTTTACCCATGCAAGCCCATGACGGAAATTATCAGCATCGTCATATTGAGGCTTGATTACATATTTCCCAGTTTTGTCTATAAATCCATATTTACCATCTATCTCAACCCATGCAAGACCATGACGGAATTTACCAGCGAGGTCAAATTGAGGGGGGATTACATATTTCCCAATTTTGTCTATAAAACCAACTTTAGTAACATGACGAATAAATCTTTCATTGTCTTTTTGTCGCCATTCAACTGTATCGATTTTAACAAAAGCCAAATCCTCGGAAAAATAGAAGTCTGCCATAACAAAATTTGGTTTAACGACCATTTCTCCCTTATAGTCAATATACCCATATTTGCCGTCAACTTTCACACGCGCCAACCCATCGGAAAAATCGCCGATTTCATCAAATTGTGGTTTAATTACATATTCGCCTTTTTTGTTTATAATGCCCTTTTTCTCTGTCTCATAATCACGAACCATACAAAGGCCGTCGGGGGTAAAATGTTCGCTGAACCAATCGAATTTTTGTTTCAAGACTTTTCCGTTCGGGTCAATATATGTGCAATAATCATCAGGAAATTTTATACGCGCCATTCCATTTATGAAAACACTTGCCTTGAAGAATTGCGGTTTTGCAATGACTTCTCCATTGGATTTTATATAACCGTATCTCCAAGAACCGTCTTTATTTTCAATAACGACCTTAAAGATAATCGGGCTGTCGCTTGGCGAGGCGTCATTTTGTACGGTTTGTGCCGTTCCCGCAAACGAGAGGAGCAGAAGAAGAAAGGGCAGTATGGAACGAAAGAGTTTCAAAATCAAAATTGTTTGGAGTTCAAAAATAAGAAGATTTTCTTTACTTTTTGTCTTCAGCGACAAAAAGTAACAAAAACCGCCGTCGACGCCACATCTTCGCTAAAAAACAGTTCATTCCGCTAAACTCTCGAAATGGCGCCAACACACAACCCACGCCGCCAAGCCGAGAGTTCTTTACGCTCCATTCTCTGTTTTTTTTACGCTCATCTGTGGAGTCGAACC
>JAEEQV010000238.1:0-4039 GCA_016285445.1 Bacteroidales bacterium | reverse complement strand
TTCAATTGCTGAGCATCGAGTGATTCATTAAACTCACCATTGTCAAGAAACAAATTCTCATTTATAATTATGTCGGCTACAAGTATCGCATTTGCCGCATATTCGCCACCATTCACAAGAGACGAGAATGCCTCCAAATCGTCGTAATTTGTTATGGCATAATAGTTTGTATACTGAGAATAGTTACCAGTGGAGAAACCAAATGTTGCATAATTGTCACTACTGATTTGTTCTATGGCAGAACACGTCTGACCAGCAAAAATAACGGCACATAAAGCCGTCAGTAATCTTTGTTTCATATCGTAAAATTTGCTGGCAAAAATAAAAAAAACTGCTTAAATATATTTGTTAAGCAGAATTATCTTGCTCCATAGGTTTTAGGAACGTATACTAGGCAAAACACCATATAACACCTCCGCATACGTCACGCTTTGCTCCCGTAACAGTAGCAAGGCAATTGGGTTTTTCTTCCACGCGCAGATAACCCAAATAGGCAAAAATCAACGCTTCCTTAAAATCTATGACTTGTGCGTGGGGGATTATCAGCTCCGATTCGGCATAATTGGCAATTTTTTCCATCAAGAACGTATTTTTCACGCCACCACCCGTACAAAGCGTTTTGGTGTTTTTTCCTTGCAACGATTTTC
Organism: Bacteroidales bacterium; assembly: GCA_016285445.1. Classification (GTDB taxonomy): domain Bacteria; phylum Bacteroidota; class Bacteroidia; order Bacteroidales; family UBA1715; genus UBA1715. Next base: position 3,392 of record JAEEQV010000238.1, on the reverse strand, counting down.
CGATTTGCATGGCACAATGTTCATAATACGTTGCAAGACAATCATATAGGGAATCTTCTTGACATAAAATCGGCTGAATTTCTTGTTCCACCCATTCCCTACCCAAAGATTTTGGAGCCGAGGCTGCATAATACGACAAACTATTCAGTTTCTGTAATATCTGTTCGTTGATAGTGCCTTTTCTTCCTAATTGTCCATCTTTATCAAATTCGTACCCAAGTTTTTGAGCAAAAGAATTCAATACGATATTGGAAGGACAAATATCCCATGCAATCCGTTTCCCGTCAACATTGGTCGACACATTGGCAAATCCACCGATATTCAAACAATAGTCGTATTCCGAAAACAACAACTCATCACCAATAGGCACCAGCGGGGCTCCTTGCCCACCCATAGCCACGTCCAGTGTACGAAAATCGCAAATTGTGGGAATACCACATTCTGCAGCAATATGAGCACCTGAACCGATTTGCAGAGTCAAACCCGTTTGTGGCGTATGAAACACCGTCTGTCCATGGCTTGCCACATAGTCGGCACGAATGGAGTGTCTTTTGACAAAATCTTTCACTTTCCTTCCACAATACACGCCAAAGTCAACGTGCAATTGTGCCAACTCCAATGCCGACAACGTATGTGCGTTAAGCAATTTTTCGTGTAATTCTGCAGGATAGGGAATTGATTCCGCCGCCAAAATCTCATAGTTCTTTCCCGCAAATCGGGCTGCACAGACGTCAAGACCGTCAACCGACGTTCCCGACATAAGACCAATGTAGATAGGCGAATCCATCGTATTTTTTTCAAAGATAGGAAATTCAACAATATACACCACTGTTGTTTCGTTCTTTTTGTTAACTTGCATTTAAATTCATGCTATGGATATTGCATTATTGTTCTTTTGGACTATCGTTTTTCTCTTTTTGATTTGGAAACTTCCATTTTTCAAAATCAAAGGCATACCCCAATGGACGATTATCGCTTTTTTCATATGTAAGATACTGGCATCGTGTTTGTTACATTACATTTACACCGAATATTATCATTGTAGAAGTGATGTTTTTAAATATTACAACGACGCTTTGGCGTTGTTTGACTCTATCCATTATTCTTTTACCGACTTTCTCAAAATCCTTTTCGGTATTGATATGGACAGCCCGTCAATTCAGCAATATATATTGAATACCGACGATTGGACCAGACAATACGCCTATGGTTATATAACTGACAATCAAACAATTATCAGATTCAACATGCTTCTTATGCTGATAAGTGGTTGCTCTATGGAAACCCAATATCTCTTTGCCAATTTCATTTCACTGATAAGTTATTTTCTCATTTTCAAGACGTTCTCTTTATTTTATAAAAACACTTATATCTTACTCATATTCATCTTTTTAATGCCGTCGTCAATACTTTGGAACGCTGCAATGCTCAAAGAAGTTTTGGTGATGTTGGGACTGGGGATGACAATGTATGGAGTGGTACAGATAACCCGCTCTTTCTCAGTAAAATATCTCATTTTATTTCTCGTAGGGCTATTGATTTTAGTTGGCATAAAAATATATGTATTAGTTGCACTATGTCCGGCTCTTGTGGCTTATTTCTGCAACGAACGGTTTGCATTACGACGAAAATGGGTTTTATACGTAGCACTTTGCATTGTGGGCATTTGGGTTCTTGGCATAGGAGACTTTGCACTGCATAAAATTCCTTTTTTTGAATCTTTCGCGGGAAAACGAGGTGACTCTATAAACCTTGCCATCGTTGAAAATGCAGGAAGCATACTTTCCATTGAAAAAATTGAGTCCACTCCATGGAATTTCATTCGCGAAACGCCGACGGCAATTTGGAACGCAATCGCATTACCGTATATTTGGAACATAAAAGGCATCGTCCAAATAGCTCCAGCATTGGAATCACTACTCTTTTTCGTTCTTTTGGCACTTGTGATTTGCTTTTATAAGAAACCCGAAGAATCGCAAAAAAATTTCATCTGGTTTTGCCTTTGTTTTTCAATCATCCTAATTTGGGAAATAGGCATTTCGACTGCAGTCGTCGGAGGAATTGTGCGCTACAAAATCCCGATTTTCCCATTTTTATACACGACCTTAGCGCTTTTAATCGCAAAATTACCATTCTTTACCCAATGCAAGTAAAGATTACTTATCACTCTCCATCTTCAACAAAATCCCATACAACTCAGGATAGCGACTTTCCAGAGAAACGAGTTTTCCGTTTTCAAAGAAACAATGCGTACTCGTACCTGTTCCGACCAATTTTCCGTCAACTTTCATTGTATATCCAAAAACCAATTTGAGTGTGGAACATTTCTCAACCGACAATTCTATCGTGATTTTGTCGGCAAAAGTTGTTGACTTTTTAAACTCAAAGGTCAGTGCCGTTACTGGCGAAACTATGCCATCAGCCTCCATTCGTTCAAAACCATAGCCAATTTGGTTTAAAAAATCAATCCGTGCTTCTTCCATAAAACGGATGTAGTTGGAATGGTGCGTTACGCCCATCTTATCGGTCTCGTAATAATTTACGGTATGTACATAAGGATTCATAGTTCAAGTTTTACAACATTTTTTCTGCCAGTTGTTCCATTGCCGGCATATCACTTTTTTTCATTCTGCTACGGATAGTCACCATAGGCTCAACAACCTCAACGCCTTTCATGGTCGAAAGCAATTCTTTCATAGTTCGACCAGCCGACGGAGCCCACGAGCCATTCTCGACAATGGCAACTTTTCTATTGCAATATCCTTTGATTTGTAAGCGATGAAGGAAATCATACATCGGCGTAAACACACCTCCGTCGTATGACGAGGCAGCGACAATCATTTTTGAATGACGGAATGCATCTTCTACATTTTCTGCAATGTCGGAACGACATAAATCACTCACAACCACACGTTTGGCACCTTTTTGTTGGAGAATTTCAGCCAACTTGTTTGCAGCCTCCAACGTACCTCCGTGAATAGAGGCACACGCAATGAAAACACCTTCGGTCTCCACTTCGTACTTGCTCCACGTGTCGTACAACGAAATGTACGAACCTAAATCGCTTTCCAAAATTGGTCCGTGAAGCGGACGAATGGTTTTGATAGGAAAACCACCTACTTTTTTAAGAAGCGTCTGCACGGGAACACCATATTTCCCGACAATGTTGAAATAATATCTTCTTCCTTCACAACTCCAGTCATCATCATCCTTTCCATAAAATCCACATTTCGACAAAGCGCCGAATTTTCCGAAGGCATCGGCACTATACAAGGCACCGTCTATTGGGTCAAACGACATAATCACCTCTGGCCAATGTACCATAGGAGCCGTAACGAACTGCAACGAATGTTCTCCCAAAGAAAGTACATCGCCGTCTTTCACAGCCATTG
>JAEEQV010000237.1:0-4040 GCA_016285445.1 Bacteroidales bacterium | reverse complement strand
CCGTTGGAACGCGTTCCGCAATAAATCACATTACTATTTTTAGGGTCCACAGCCAATCGCTCGCCCATTTGACGGCCATCGCCGTTTCCATGTGCCTTGAATTTCGACGTAACATCAACAACGGTAAAGGTTTCACCATAATCATCAGAAATCAAAATGGCTGTTTTCCCGTTGCTATAATACGATGTTCCAACCAAGGCATACAACATCTCTGGTTTCTGCGGGTCAACAGCAATTGCCTCGACACCGTACAAACCCTGGTCTGCAACCGAAATGAAGTCCGTAAGCGGTTTCCATGATTTTGTAGATTCTATCCAACGATATATTCCACCCACGTCGGTGCGGGCGTAGAAAAGATTTTGCTCTGTCGGGTGTGCAATCACGGCAGTCACAAAACCGCCACCACCAAGTGGCAAACTACCCCACGTATAGGTTTCATCCGCAAACGAGCAGAACATTCCGCAGCACAATGCGACACTACATACGATATGTTTTATGAAACCTTTCACTTGCAAATTTTATGTAAAAGTAAAAAAATAAACGGAATGTATGCCCCAAAAAGTAAAACAAATTACGCCAAGTAAATTTAGCAGATTTCTCGTTACGCTCGAGCTGGTCTTGGGAGCTTCCCCCAAAAGTATTATTTATTTAACATTGATTGCTTTGCCAATCAATTTCTGGTAATTGTGGATTGTTCCTTGATAATACTTTATCTTATCGTTTTCGGCTTGTTTTATACTTTTTCTATATGCCATATACTCTTTATGGCGATAATTCTCCATCGAGTTATCGTTTTGAAGCATTTTCACCATATCCTTATACATAGTCACATCTTCACTCAAACAGTCCGATAACTTTTGGTTATAAGATATCATATCATCCATTTGTTTTGAAAAGGCATCAAGTTGTTTGTTAAACGCCAAAGCGATTTTTTCATACAAATCATCTTCACCGTAATCATTTGCCAACAATTGTTTTGCATCTTTTAGACTTTTCAAACCCGAAATTGTTTCATCGATATAATCTTGAATCAATTCGTTGAGCATGGGTATTTTGTCGTTCATAACCTCAACCATAGGGTCGGTATAGGTGTCGTTTATGTCACCCACGGCGGCAAACACCTCAAAGTAGGGTTTCTTCAGCACATATTTGTCGGAATAATACACCAACGAAAGATTACTACCCTTTCTATCCAAATAGCGTGACAAACTCGCCAATTCCCTATTACACAACGCCGAAGCGTTCTGCTGCTGCTTATACACGGTATCCAATTTATCAGCACTCAAAAAAGCATACAAAGAATCGTATTCTGCCAACAACTTATTGCAACGTTCCATCGATTCACGACACGCCTGGATATTCGCCTTGCCTTCGTCCAAATTATCCTTGTTCTGAATCATAGGCCGTGGCATATCCACAATGTCACGCAACACATATTTCCCCTTATATTTTAATATATAGGTCTGTGTTTTCTTGTTTTGTGCATTGAGTTTCTCCAATGCTCGCGTCTGCTGAGTATTAACCTTCGCCTGCGTACTCATTTGGGTGGCAAGCACCTTGTTCGCATCAATCAAATCACGTTTCCATTTCTCACTCCTCGCCTGCTTTGCCGCCATCTCGGCCGAGTTTGCCTGCGAAGCAAGCACGAACAGAGAATCCGCTATTTTTGAATAATTCCATACTTTTTCCGACTCTTCGAGCGGAGCAAAAATCTTTCCCCGTTCCTGAATATAATAGGTATTGTAGAAATTTTTCACCGCATAATAATAATACAACGCCTTGGTGTATTTATTTGCAGGATTGTTTTCCTCGCTTTTATCAGCAACAAAAATGTATTTTTCCATTGCCGATTTTGCAGAAAAATCATTCAAAACGGTGGATACAGTTGATTTTTCGGGATAATTTTCCAAATAACCTTGCATCAACGTATCACCCACCATATAATATGAAATTGACATGGGATATTGCATTAACTGAAACTCATCGACAACAGGAATATGTTTCGACGCATTTTTCACCGGATCCATATACAAATACGTAGGATTAAAATCCCTCACTGCCATCAGATGCGAAGCGTACGGAACCTTAAACAACGTCCACAACACTTTCGACATAGGACTCACAACGGCAACCACCTTGCTCGAAGCGGCAGCCAAATCCATAATATACCATTCGTCCGACAGGTTGACCAACGCCCACGCATATTCTGCCCGATACAACGTATCGCCAGGCATATAATCATAATCCTTAGCATAGCCCGGAACGTAGATAGCGGCTATTTTCTGCGTTTTACACATTTCCACGAACAACTTAACATAACCGTCGCTCAACGCCTTGCGGGAACGCAACACCTTTTTCAACGTCTTGTTTTCGGCAGGACGTTTTTCTATTGCCGCATAATCCAATTTCAAATTTTTGCAAATCCAATATGAAAAAGCCAAGACAGTTTCCTCGTCCGACGAACAGTTCTTTGCCAATGCTGCCGAAAGCTTATCTACATTTCGCGACTGCCAAAAAGGTACGTGGCGAGCCGTGTGATAAATGCTTGCCGTGTCGATTTGCGAAAACGCAAACACCGACAACAACAAAAAAAATACATTCAATATCAAATATCTCGCCCTCATTCCTATTACTATTGGAAATTGCGAGCAATATAAACAACTTTTTAACAAGTTGCAAACATTTTGCAATAATTTAGAGATATCGATGTTCTAATCAGTAACAATCGGAATCATTGCCACATAGTGACACGCCGTTCCGGCAAGTACAAAGAAATGCCAAATCACATGAAACCAAGGACGTTCCTTCTTTGCATAAAAATACGTTCCAACCGAATAAAAAACGCCTTCGCCAAGAATAAACGCAAGTTGAAACGCTGAAAGTTTCTCAAACACCGGCTTTGCCACCAACAACACCGACCATCCCATCACAAGATAAATGGCAAGCGACAATTTGGGATATTTTCCCAATGCAACAATTTTATACACTATGCCCATCAGTGCAACTACCCACATACTAACGCAAGCGACAATTCCCAACGTGCCGCCAACCACTGCCAACCACACAGGCGTATATGATGCGGCGATCAAAATATATATATTTGCATGGTCAAAATGACGAAGCAACAACTTTGTCTTCGGCTCCACCACCCAATGATAGAGGAACGATGCCAAATACAACACAAAAAAACCGACGATGAAAACCACCATTGAAATGCCAACAAGGTCACTTTTCTCAAAACCTTTAGATATGACATACCAACCAGCTGGTATTGAAACAATCGCACCGAATAAATGAGAAAAGGCATTTGCTTTCTCCACTGCCGTTCTTTGTAATTCCTGAGTTTCCATTTTCTCTTTTAGTTGAAGACGAATGCAAAAATAAAAAAATTACACTATGTGCTACTCACACCATAACGGAATGTCACAAAATTTATTGCTTACTTATTTTCCTGTGGTGAAATTATCTATTCTGGTATAAAAATCCTTTTATCGGTTTATATACAAAACGATTGGTACAATTGTTCATTCCACAAAAATGCTCGTTCCACAACATTTTGAGACATTTCGTTCGACAAGACAACAATATTTTCTACATTTGTTTCCAAACTTGACAATAATGAAACACGGATTAGTTCTTGAAGGTGGCGGAATGCGTGGCTTATTTACCGAAGGTGTGCTGAATGTTTTTATGGAACACGGCATAACTTTCGATGGATTAGTTGGCGTTTCGGCAGGCGTGTTGTTCGGCTGTGGCTACAAGTCACAACAACCGAAACGAGGACTAAACTGTAACATCCGCTTCATTGGTGACCCCGAGTATATGGGGATTCGCTCATTGATAAAAACGGGGAATTATAGCTCGCCCGAATATGCATATCACATTGTTCCCACGCAATTAGACCCAATTGATGCAGAGGCATTTGAAAAGAACCCCATGGAATTCTATGTGGTCTGCACCGATGTCGAGAAAGGCGTTCCCGTATATCATCAGCTGACAAAATGTGACTACGAAGCTTTGGAATGGATTCGTGCCTCGGC
>JAEEQV010000006.1:0-20348 GCA_016285445.1 Bacteroidales bacterium | reverse complement strand
CATATTTTTGTTTCAAAATATTGATGTTACGACCTTTTGCGCTCACGATACCAGCCGTAACAGTTGAGTTCAAGTTGAACGGATTGCCCACAGCCAAGCACCATTCGCCCACTTTCACGTCGTCGCTGTTGGCGAAATTGATGGGTGTCAAATCGTCAGCATCAATTTTGATAAGTGCCAAATCGGTGTTCGGGTCTGTCCCGATGACAGTGGCGGTAAATTCACGTTTATCGTGCAAAGTAACGGTGATTTCGTCGGCACCTTTCACCACATGGTTGTTGGTCACAATGTAGCCTTCCTTCTGCACTATTACGCCCGAACCGCTTGCCTGCTGCACGTTCTCCTTTTGAGGAACGTCCCAGCCCTCGCCGAAGAAATCTCTCCACAAGTCGAACCCTGGAGGATATGCGCTCGTGCGAACCGTTGTCTTTGTAGCAATGTGGACAACCGTAGGCATTACTTTCTCGGCGGCTTCGGTAAAGTCGATGCCGCCTGCCGAGGGATTCCCCGAGTACGATACCTTTTGAATAAATTGGGATTCTTGATTTTGAGCAATAGAATCAGAAATTTGAACAGTTTTAGGGTTGATGGCATACATAATGCCTACGGCCGCTGCCGCGCCCAAGAAAGCCGTAAGGGCTGTTACAAAAATACGTTTCATACTACCTTACATTTAAGTTAAACATTTCGTAAAACTTTTTTCAAATAAAATTATTGTACGATGCTATCAAAATCTGTTCCAAAAATTCGAAGGTAGGATATATCTATGATTTCTACTGTAGAGACGATGTGCACATCGTCTCTACATGAATATCACGGAATTGTTGTAGGGCTGTCACAATGTGGCAGCCCCACGTTTATAATGGCTGCCGTAATACGACAGCCCTACTGAATTACCGTACCGAAACACCTACCGTTTTGCCATCTGCAACCACAAAATACACCCCAGCCTTGAGGTTTGCATTTGCGATTTTTTGACCTGCAACGGTTACCACGAATGCTGGTGCTTCGCCGTTTACAAGGATTTGACCGTTTAAAACTTTCACATTAAGCGATGTTTGAACGTCAGCAATAGTTGTTAGTGTGATGTCGTCATTTCTTACGCGAATAGAAGCAGTAAACGTCTCTGAAAAATTTTTGTAACTCACCGTAACAATACATTCACCTTCTTTTTGAGAATTGAAACCCGAAATTATGTAATCGAAAACCTCAATTGATTTTCCGTCGCTATAATTTGCAGTAACCATGAGTCCCAACGTGTCAAGAATCTCTCCTACATAATAATTCAGTTTTTTAGGATCTTGTATTGTAATTGACTGCAATGTTGCTGGAATAGAATCTGGTTGTTGAATGTTTTGCGTATCGGATGATGATTGAATAATAACGGTGACAGAACCATATTTTGCCTTTTTACCGTTGCCTACATCGAATCCTTCCCAAACTTCACCATCTAGAAAGGATGCCTCCATCTTCCATATATAGGAATCTGTTTTCACGTAGTTGCCATTTTGTTTTCCATCCCAAAAACCTACAAATTCGCCATTCTCCACTTCGTTTGATGACCAAATCTCTGTACCCCATTTGTCATATACAGAAATTATGCATGCAGCTAAATTCGTGCCAGTCGGTTTAAAGGTATTTTTGGTTGCATCGTCGCTTTGTGGCGAAAAAACGTTTGGGATAGACAACGTATTTTCAACGACTTGTGCTGAAGCAACAAGATTTATGAGGAAGACCATAAAAAAAGCAAAATATCTTTTCATCTTGTACGATGTTGAATACAAAGAAATTAAAATCTTCTACAAAGATAGTATTTATTTTGCAACCAAGAACATCAGTCAATAAGAACTTATATCTTCGCAAGAATATCCCCAGCTTGAATCTCGTTCATTTTCATAATCGCAAACCATTGTTTGCCCAAATCTTTGAGCGAAGCTCCAATGTGATATACGTCGTCGTCCAAAATTAGAAATCGGTCGTGAGATTTTTTGTACCGCAAGACAGTAATTGGTTGGTATTGTGCGTTGTGGCGGTCAATGTCGAGTTGCAGCTGTTCGCCAATGCTGCGGGTGTAAATGGTTGCCGTCACGTCTTTGTTCCGTTTCTCAAGCATAAGCAAGGTGGATTCATCGACATAGTTGTCTATCAGCACAATGCGGCGTTTTGCAGATTTTATCAGTCGGCAAGTAAGTTCGTAGGCATCGAAGATTTGTCCGTCGAAAAAGATTCCTTCTACTGGCGGCAATGCTGTACGAACGAAAAAGTCAACCTGTTTTTGTAATTCATATATTTGTTTTGTGTGTTCTTGTAAAGTATATTCTATACGATGTTCAAAACCAGCAATATATTGATTGAAATTGTATCCTTTTAGAAGATACTCTTTTAAGATGCGGTTTGCCCATTGACGAAATTGCACACCTTGTCGCGATTTAACACGATATCCTATGGATAAAATCACATCAAGATTATAATAATCTACTTGATATGTTTTTCCATCAGATGCAGTTGTCGCAAAATTTGCGACAACTGACAATCCATTTAATTCTTCACGCAGAGCATTATTTATATGTTTGCCAATAGTTTTCACATCACGACCAAATAATTGTGCTATCTGGTTCCTATTCAACCACACGGTTTCGTCGTTCATACGAACTTCCAAACGGATTGTGTCATCGGGATTGTAAAGGACAACTTCACCAATCTGTGGTGCAAGCTGTTGGGATTCAATATTTTTCATATTCTATTTTTACGGCCTTACCTTTAAAATTGTTACTAATCATGTTTCGTTAATAGGTTAGGTAAAAATAGGATTTTTTAATTAAAAATTAGAAATTAAGAGGGAAAAATTTCGGATGGAAATGTGTGGCGGGGGACGATGCAGGGCTGTTACATTGTGGCAGCCCTTGAATTGAGTTTATAAAAACAAGACCGCGGCACACCACGTCTCTACAGGATTAAATATTCTACTTCTTTGAAATAATATGTCCGTTCTCGGCCTGTAGAGTCAATTATATGCAGCTTTCCATCGTTTGCCACCGACGTGATTGTTCCTATAAATTTGCCGTCTTTGTCCTTGAAGGTGGCTTGCTGGGCTTTCAAATATAAATGATTGAGATATTCGTCTTGAATGGCTTTGTTGTTCTGGGGAATTTGAGAATAAAGTAAATCAAGCTCTTTGAGGAATAAAAGTAATAACTCGTTGATATTTAATTCTTTATGAAGAATATTTTTGAAGGAAACGGGATTGACCGCTCCCACAAATTCTTCCTGATTCACGTTCAAACCAATGCCAATAATCGATGACGCGATTTGTTTTCCGTTTAAAAGATTTTCAATTAAAATGCCGGCAATTTTTTTGTCACCGACATACAAGTCGTTCGGCCACTTGATGGCAACATTGTCGCAAAACAGCGACACGGTTCGAAACAGTGCCAACGAAACACATTGCGATAGAATGAATTGATTGTTTGCTGAAATTTGCGTAGGGTGCAAAATCACCGAAAACAAAAGATTTTTCCCACTGTCGGCAACCCAGTGATTGCCAATTTGCCCTCGCCCTTTTGTCTGAAAATCAGCACGAATAACAGTAAATTCCGGCACATTTTTCGTTCGTGCCAATTCAAGGGCATAATCGTTTGTCGAAGAAATTTCTTTTAATTCAATGATATTGTTGTATCTTTCCACCGCAAAATTTTTCTATATGAAACGAATTATCACATTTTCACTTTTGTTGCTCATTGCACAAAGCATTTTTGCCCAAGAAGTAAAAATCACAGGCAAACTTATAAAATATCAGGCAACTGACAATGATTCAATCACGTTACAAATCAATTCTTCGCCGCAAAATCCCATTATTTTGAAATCAGCAATTTCAAAAAAAGGTGAATTTAGTTTCAAATACACCGAAATATCGACGAATTATTGCGAGTTGTATCTTACACCTAATGATAAAGCACCGTTGTTCTTATCATCGGGTGATAATGTGACGATTTCGGCAGAGGCAAATTCAATGAGTCAGACAACATCGGTGAAAGGTTCGATGCAAACCGAGGCGTTCTTGAAAAATATTCGTACCATTACTTCGTATCAGACTGAGATAGAGAATCAAAGGAAGATTTTTGAGTACAAAAGCGATTCTATAGAAAAGGCGAAACAGCATGCGATTGAAAAATCCATTCGTCAAAATCCGTATATGCTGAGCAACTTGGGAGTTCTTTCCGTTTTGCCGCTTGAAAAATATTCCGAAGTATATCAAATGGTTGACACTGCGTTGATGTCGGTTTATCCCGGCAACGCCTTTGTGATAGATTTTCACGAAAGTTTGCAAAAAACAATGGTGTTACGCGAAGGGTCTGAAATAACGAACATTGTATTGTCTGACGTAAATGGCACGCAAATCAGTCTTGAATCGTTGCGTGGTAAAGTTGTGCTTGTTGATTTCTGGGCAAGTTGGTGTCGTCCGTGTCGTATGGAGATTCCGAATTTCAAAAAAATGTATGACACGTATCATCAGGCGGGTTTTGAAATTTATTCTGTTTCGGTCGACAATGATGTTATGGCTTGGAAACGTGCGCTGGGACAAGAGAAGATGCCGTGGCCGAATGTCCGCGATGACCAAAAAGTGTATAGCACTTTATTCAATGTGGCTTCCATTCCGTTCACAATTCTGATTGACAAAGAAGGAAAAATCGTTGCCAAAGGTCTTCGTGGACCAGATTTGAGCGATGCAATTAATAAGGCGTTGAGCAAGTAACATTGTTTCTGTTGTGCCATAGATTTGCTTATAACTCCATAAGATTGAGGTATTTGTGTCCTATTCTTTTTTTTGATGGAGCAATTGAAAAAATGCAAAGCAATTGCTAATAACTTGTGCAATTCTTTTGTAAAAATGCTCTAAAAAATACGAGAGCTTCACTAACTTTGGGGGCGTTTAAAGTGGTCTTTTAATCAAGCATTCAAATGAAGAGAATACTCGCTTCCCTTGTTGTAGCATGTTGCTGTTTGATGGCATTCGCCCAAAATGCGAAGCTGTCACGTGAGGAATATATTCAGAAATATGCCCAACTTGCCGTTATGGAAATGCAAAGAACGGGTATTCCTGCAAGCATCACCTTGGCTCAGGCGTGCCTGGAGTCAAGCAATGGCAATAGCGACTTGGCAATCGCGTCGAACAATCATTTTGGCATAAAATGTCACAGTAGTTGGCAAGGCAAACGCATTTATCACGACGATGATGCCAAAGGAGAATGTTTCCGTGTGTATAACGAAGTATATGATTCGTACATCGACCACTCGAATTTTCTTCGCAACGGACAACGATATGCGTTTTTGTTTGAATTTGACAAAAATGACTATGCTTCGTGGGCATACGGATTGAAACGTGCCGGATATGCCACAAATCCTGAATATCCCAAATTGTTGATAAAAATCATCGAGGATTTTCAATTGCAAAAATACGACACGATGACGCCCGAACAGTTCAAGGAAAAATCAAAGAAAGAGAAAGAACCCGAAGAACTTGTCGTAAAAGGAGACGCACCAAAGTCAACTATTGCTCCGCCAACGCCGTGGACCAACGAGCCGATTGCCACGAAACACAATACCAAAGTGTACAAGAACAACGGAAAAAAATTCGTGATTTTGCAGAAAAACGAGACAATTTTCCAGATTTCACGACGTTTTGGAATACCAATGTGGAAATTGTATGCTTGCAACGATTTCAAGGCTGGGCAGGATTTGAAGGAAGGCACGATGGTTTACATAGAACAAAAATCCATGCGTGCCGACAGCAAATATATGACGCATACTGTTCGTGCCGGTGAGACGTTCTATACCATTTCGCAATTGTACGGAATGCAGGCAAATCGCTTGGCAAAAATCAACAAAGCCGATGTTGACAATACTTTGGAAGAGGGGACAAATATTTATGTGAGGAAATATGTATTTAAAACGGAATAATTTTATTTTTGTTCGGAGTCAAAAATCAATATAATGAGTGCAGATAAAAAAATCAAATCAGCGTTAATTTCAGTCTATCACAAGGACGGCTTGGATAGCATCGTACTGAAATTGAAAGAATTAGGTATAACGTTTTATTCAACGGGAGGAACGCAGACGTTCTTGGAAAGTTTGGGATGTACGGTTACCCCAGTTGAGAGTTTAACTTCATATCCGTCAATTCTCGGTGGTCGTGTGAAAACTCTTCATCCGAAAGTTTTCGGAGGAATTTTGGCTCGTCGCGACAACGAGGGCGACAAGGCACAAATGGCTCAATACCAAATCCCAGAAATTGACTTGGTGATTGTTGACTTGTATCCATTTGAACAAACGGTTGCTTCGGGTGCGGCAGAACAAGACATTATCGAAAAAATCGACATCGGCGGAATTTCTTTGATTCGTGCTGCGGCAAAGAATTTCAAGGATGTGATTATTGTTGCTTCAAAACAACAATATGGCAAACTCGATGCTTTGTTGGCTGAAAAACAAGGCGTTAGTTCAATTGAAGATAGAAAAAGTTTTGCATGTGACGCATTCAACGTTTCTTCGCACTACGATTCGGCTATTTTCAACTATTTCAATCAAGGAAACGAAGGTTCTGAGAAAATCAGCTTGACCAACGGTAAGGTTCTTCGTTACGGCGAAAACCCTCATCAAAAGGCAGTGTTCTATCAATTTGCAAACACAAAATTGGAACATACGTTGGCAAATTCTCCTTGTTTGCAAGGAAAGGAGATTTCGTACAACAACATGCTTGATGCCGACGCTGCTTGGAAATCGGCGAGCGATGCTTACAATTCGGTGGAAAACGTTCCGAACAAAGTGGCAGTTTCTGTCGTAAAGCACTTGAATCCTTGCGGATTGGCAGTGGCAAGCACTCCGATGCGTGCGTTGGAATTGGCTTGGGCTGGTGACCCAGTGAGCGCATACGGCGGTATTGTTTGCTTCACAAGCGAAGTAGATGCCGAAATCGCAAATTGGTTCACGGGCAAATTTATCGAAATTATGATTGCACCTTCTTATACCGACGAGGCAAAAGAAATTTTGGCAAAGAAGAAAAATCTTCGTGTTCTTGTTACTCCGGTAAAACCTGCAATCACGGGCGAAAAATTGTATCGTTCGGTAAACGGTGGTCTTTTGGTACAAGATGAAGACGAAGGTATGGATACTGAATATAAGCCAGTTACAGGCAAAACATTCAACGAAAAGCAATTGGATTTGGCTAAATTCGGAACGCAGGCTTGCAAATACTTGAAGAGCAACTCTATGTCGCTTGTTTCACAAGCAGAAGACGGCTCTTATTGGTTGACAGGTGCGGGAATGGGTCAGCCAAACCGTATCGATAGTTTGCAACGATTGACAATCCCACGTTTCAACTTGAAACAAGGATGTAAAATCGAGGATTCTGTATTGATTTCCGACGCATTCTTCCCATTCAAGGACAGTGTGGAAGCATGCAACGAATTTGGTATAAAATACATCGTTCAGCCAGGCGGAAGCATTCGCGACGAGGAAGTTATCGACGCATGCAACGAATTTGGCATAGCAATGGTGTTCACAGGTAGAAGACATTTTAAACATTAATAGATAAAATTTAAGGAAATGGGACTTTTTTCGTTTCTCTCACAAGAGATAGCAATAGATTTAGGAACAGCGAACACCATCATCATACAAGATGACAAGGTTGTTGTTGACGAACCGAGTGTTGTTGCATTAGACGCACATACATCGGAAACGGTGGCGATTGGAAATCAGGCACGTCCGATGATGGGACGTGTTCACCCTGGCATTCGAGTTGTTCGTCCGATGAAAGACGGTGTGATTGCCGACTTTAAGTGTGCGGAGATTATGATTCGCGAAATGATTAAGATGATGGAAAAGAAAAATCACTTCTTCTCTCCGTCGTTGAAAATCGTGGTTTGTATTCCTTCGGGCTGTACTGAAGTTGAGCTTCGTGCCGTTCGCGACTCTGCTGAAAACGCTGGTGGTCGTGAGGTTTACATGATTCATGAACCGATGGCTGCCGCTATTGGTATTGGCTTGGATGTGGAAGCCGCACAAGGAAATATGATTGTTGACATAGGTGGTGGTACTACTGAAATCGCTGTGATTGCGTTGGGTGGTATTGTGTGCGACAAGTCAATCAAAGTTGCCGGTGACGTGTTTACTTCAAAGATTCAGGAATTTATTCGTTCAGAGTTCAATATTAAGATTGGAGAAAGAACTGCCGAAGAAATCAAGATGAGCGTTGGTGCCGCAATTCCTGATTTGGTAAATCCACCTTCGGAATATACCGTTTGTGGTCCTCACATGGTGAATGCGATTCCGTGCGAGCAAGTGATCACTCACGCTGCTATTGCCGCTTGCTTAGACGAACCATTGACACAAATTGAAAATGCCGTACAGTCGGCATTGGAAAATACACCGCCAGAATTGTATTCCGATATTGTAAGCAACGGTATTTGGTTGACAGGTGGTGGCGCTTTGTTGCGTGGTTTGGCAGAAAGACTTCAACGCAGAACAGGTATTCGTTTCAAAGTTGCCGAAGATCCGCTACATTCTGTGGCTCATGGTACAGGTATCGCTTTGAAGAACATTGACAAATTCCAGTTCTTGATTCGTTAATGACTTATACTGATGAAGAATCTATTTGCGTTTATAGACAAGCATAGTTTTTTGTTGCTTTTTTTATTGTTGCAGATAGTTTCTTTCATCTTTATTGTCAATTTCAACGAACCGCAGAAAAGTCGTTTCGGTGCTGTTTCTACGGCATTTCAAGGTCGTATTTATTCTGTAACGCAAAAAATCACCCGTTACTTTAATTTGGTTGAGGCGAACGAGCGTCTTGTCGAAGAAAACCGACGATTGTACGAGAATCAGCTTTTCTCGCAATATGATCACACCATTCGGAGTAAAGTTGTGAGTGATGAGGTTTTGGCGCAACAATACGAGTACATTACGGCTGTGGTGCTCAACAATTCCACGAACAAAGTCAAGAATTACATTACCATAAACAAAGGTCGCAAGCATGGCATACAAAAAAATATGTCGGTGATTTGCCCGTCGGGAATTGTGGGTGTTGTTGTCCGTTCTTCCGAAAATTTTTCGTTGGTAATGACGGTGCTTAATCCACAGTTCAAAGTCAGCACCAAGTTTAAGGATTCGGGATTTTACGGTTCCCTGATGTGGCATGGTGGTGATTATGAAACTGCCTCGCTGGAGGAAATTCCGTTGCACGCCATCATCAACATTGGCGACACGTTGGTGACGAATTCTTATTCGAATATGTTCCCTAGTGGAATTATGGTTGGAACGGTGGAGTCGTTTTATCAGAAAGACAATTTCTTTTCGGCCGATGTGTTGTTGTCAACCGACTTCAAACGCTTGGATTATGTATATGTGGTAAAAGATTTGTTTAAGAAAGAACGGGAAAATTTAGAATCGGGCATATAAATGGAAAGAATCACTCGATATATTATAGTGTTCATTGTACTTGAATTGTTGCAAATTCTGGTATTCAACAATGTGTCGGCTATTGGTCAGATTGCTCCATATTTATATGTAGGTTTTATTTTAGTATTGCCAGTATCATTTCCCAAAACCTTATTGTTGCTTTTGGCGTTTCTTTCGGGATTTTTGATTGATTTGTCAATCAATTCCTTGGGTGTACACGCGAGTGCTACTGTTATGATGGCTTTTGCGCGACCTACAATTTTGACGTGGTTGTCTCCTCGTGTGGGATATGAATCGAACAATGTCCCCATTTTACGATATTTTGGACTTGCATGGGTGTTGAAATACACGTCGGTGTGCGTGGCGATTCACCACATAATGCTTTATTTTTGTTTTACATTCACGTTTGACGATATGGGATTTATGTTCATACGAATGTTGATTAACGTATTTCTCACCGTGCTTGTTATAATTGTCACCGAATATTTTGTAATAAAACGTTAGTATGAATGATTCTAACCGAAGATTACTGTTATCTGTTATGGTAGTGTTAGTTGCGCTGCTATATGTTTGTCGGTTATTTTACATTCAAGTGATTGACGATAGTTACAAATTGGATGCCACCAACAACAGCCGTCGTTACGAGGTACAACACCCTGCTCGCGGATTGATTTACGACAGAAACGGGAAATTGATTGTGGCCAACGAAGCCGCATACGATTTGATGGTGGTGACGGGACAAATCAAGAATTTGGACACCTTGGCATTGCTGTCAATTATAAATGTGAGCAAAGAAGTTTTTGTGGCAGAATTGCGTAAGGCACAAAAGAACAGGTATCGTCCGTATCCCATCATTCGGCAAATTAGTGCCGAGACATACGCACGTTTGCAGGAGCAACTTTTTAATTTCCCTGGATTTTATGTGCAAACTCGTACTGTGCGAAACTATCCCTATCGTTGTGGGGCTTTGGCTTTGGGGTATATCAGCGAAGTTGGGAAAGACGAGATAGCGGCAGATCCGTATTATGAGCAAGGCGACTATATCGGAAAAATCGGCATTGAAAAACGATATGAATCGTATTTAAGAGGAGTGAAAGGTGGAAAATACTATCAAGTTGATGTGAAAGGTCGTGTGAAGGGTTCTTTGGAAGATGGGAAATATGATAAGACTGTTACCTTGGGGAAAAACATCACAACTACGTTAGATATTGACTTACAGCAGTATGGTGAGAAATTGATGCAAAATAAAAAGGGTAGTATTGTTGCCATAGACCCGAAAACAGGTGAGATTTTAGCCATCGTTTCTTCTCCGACCTTTGACCCGAACACTATGGTTGGTCGTCTGGTAAGCGAGAATTACAACAAACTTGTTCGTGACCCGCTTAAACCACTTTATAACAGACCAATACAAGGCGTATATCCTCCTGGCTCAACGTTCAAGACGGTAAATGCACTGATTGGCTTGCAGGAAGGGATTGTGACACAAAATACCATCTATGGTTGCCAAGCAGGATATTATTCTGGCGGATTACACGTTGGTTGCCACAATCACGTGTCACCCATCAATTTGATAGAGTCGATAAAAATGTCGTGTAACGCATACTATTGCAACGAATTTCGTGCTATTATCGATGCTTCGAAATATGGCTCAGCCCGTGAAGGTTTCCTTACATGGCAGTCGTATATCAAATCGTTTGGCTTGGGTAAACCGTTGGGAATTGACTTGCCAAGCGAGAAAAGCGGCAATATTCCCCGTGCGGAATCGTATGACAAAACTTACGGAAAAAATCGTTGGAACTCGTTAACGATAGTGTCGTTGGCGATAGGTCAGGGAGAAATAACGGAAACACCGCTACAAATGGCTAATATCGCTGCAACTATTGCAAATAAAGGTTATTATTATACTCCACATCTTGTGAAAGAGATTGCCGATACCGTGTTTGACAATAGTTTTATTCAACGGCACGAGTTGCCTATAGCAAAGAAATATTTTGACATTGTTACCGAAGGAATGTATCAGGTTGTGAACGGTGGAGCGGGAGCAACGGCGTGGTGGTTGGCGATAAAGGGGTTGGATATTTGTGGAAAAACGGGTACGGCTCAGAACCCACACGGCGAGGACCACTCCATGTTTATGGCGTTTGCACCACGAAACAATCCTAAGATTGCAATTGCTGTTTGTGTTGAGAATGGTGGCTTCGGGGCTACTTTGGCGGCTCCTATGGCAACGTTGATGATAGAGAAATATTTGACAGATACGATTACTAATGCTTGGAGAGAACAACAAGTTCTTGAAAAGTCCATAACATATAAAAACTAATGGCACAACAGGAAGGAAGCATATTTCGTAAACTTGATTGGCAAATAGTCCTTATCTATTTGTTCCTTGTCCTTGCCGGTTGGGCAAATATATACTCTGCGGTATATGACGAATCAATGTCTTCTATTTTAGACACAAGTCAGAAATACGGGAAACAGTTTATCTGGATTTTAGCAGCTTTCTTTATTGCCGTTTCCATTCTAATTATCGATAGTAAGGTTTATTCTTCTTTGGCATACTTTTTCTACGGAGTAGTTATTGTCTTGCTCGTCGCGGTTTATTTGTTCGCTCCTGAGATTAAAGGTGCTCGTTCGTGGGTTGACTTTGGATGGGTTAGATTACAACCATCGGAGTTTGCAAAACTGACGACAAGTCTTGTCATCGCAAGGCTTCTGGGAGAATTTGGGGTAAAAATCACACGATTTTCTGACGCGTTACGTGTATTTATCATAATGATTCTTCCTATCGCGTTGATTGTGTTGCAAGGCGATGCGGGTTCGGCTCTCGTGTTTTTGTCGTTTTTCTTTGTGTTTTATCGTGAAGGAATGCCGTTGAGCATATTACTTATAGGATTTGGACTGATTCTGGTATTCTCGTTGTCAATTGTGTGGGGGAGTGATACAATTTCTATTGTTTCAATTTCTTTAAGTTTATTGGTTTTTTATGTGTATGGGTTACAAAAGAAGCAAAAGTTCCCTCTCTGGGTACATTTATTGGTTACTCTTGCTTTTGTTGTGCCTATTGGCGCCTATTATCTTTTAAAACTTGAGATACCAACAATCATAGTGTTCTTATTTTGTTTTGCAATATTGCTTGTGCCTACGTCTATTTATGTGTATAAAAAGCGGCGATATACATTGTTATTGCTATTTGGGCTTTGTTTGGGTGCCGTGCTTGTATCACAATCCGTAGGATATGTATTTACGAATGTTCTGGAAGAACACCAGCAAAAACGTATTAATGTGCTTTTCGGTCTCGAATCCGACCCACGAGGGAGCGAATTTAATGTGATTCAGTCAAAAATTGCCATTGGCTCTGGTGATTTGACAGGGAAGGGCTTTTTGGCAGGAACGCAGACGAAGAACGATTTTGTGCCAGAACAAAGCACCGACTTCATTTTCTGTACAATAGGGGAAGAATGGGGTTTTATGGGTGCTGTTTTCATAATTGGTTTGTTTGTGTGGTTGATAATTCGTATTATGTATGATGCGGAAAAGCAACGTTCTAATTTTAGTAGAATATATGGATATTGTGTTGCTTGTATATTGTTTTTCCATTTTACTATCAATATAGGAATGACTATTGGGCTTATGCCTGTAATTGGTATCCCTTTGCCGTTTTTTAGTTATGGTGGTTCATCGTTGTGGGGCTTTACTATCTTGTTGTTTATATTTGTTAAGTTAGACGCATGTAGAGATGAAAAGATACAGTAATTTTTTTCATTCAAAAGGAATAGAAATCTGACTTTCTTTGTTGCACATCTTAAAAAAAGACTATTTTTGCGATGAATTTTAACCAATAAATAATACATCATGATTAACAAAGTTATTTTAATCGGAAATGTTGGTGCTGATCCTGAAGTGCGATACATCAAGGAAGACCAACCAGTAGCTCACCTTAGTTTAGCAACCACGGAACGTGGTTTCAAACGTCAAGACGGAACGGAAGTTCCAGAACGTACCGACTGGCACAGATTGACGGTTTGGGGACGGACTGCTAAATTTTGCGAAAGCTATGTGAAAAAGGGCGACCAATTGTATGTGGAAGGCAAAATCCGTTATTCTCAGTATCAAGACAAGAATAATGAGACTCGCTATTCTACTGAAATTGTCGTAGATGAATTGCGTAAATTAGGTAGAAAATCTGACGGTGACGGATTATTGAACCAGCCAGAACAACAGACGGCTTCTGCCGAGACGGCGGCAAGCGTTGTGGCTGAGAGTCAGGAAACGTACTCGGCACAAGATATTCCAAATGATTTACCATTTTAAGTAATGTATAATCGCATATTCTTCGGAGTATGCGATTATTTTTAAATGAAGAGCGTGAAGAAACTATTTTTTTTCTTGGTGATTATTGGCTGTTTGCAGGCGTGTGAGGAACGAGAAATCAAGGTTCCCAAGCAACGGGGCTATTTCCGTATCGACTTGCCTGAACGAAATTATACACAGTTTAAGCAGTCAGATTTCCCGTATTCGTTTAACATTCCTTCGTATTCCAAAGTAGAAAAGGATACCGATGTGGGTGCTGAACCATATTGGATAAATGTGAATTTCCCGACGATGAAAGCAACCGTTCACCTGAGTTATCACAAATTGCATAATAATTTGGACGAAGTGGTTGAGGATGCTCATCATTTGGCGTTCAAGCACGAAGTTCGTGCCGATGCAATCAACACAAAGGAATTTCACTATGACGAGAAAAATGTTCACGGATTGCTATTCGATATAAAAGGCGATGCGGCTTCCGTCTTGCAGTTTTGCGTAACTGACAGCACAAAGAATTTTGTACGTGGCGCGTTGTATTTCAACGTCCCTCCCAACAAGGATTCTCTTGCTCCAGTGGTTACGTTTATCCGTGAAGATATTATTGAAATGATTAGCTCGTTTGAGTGGCAAAAATAGACTGATACAAAGAATTATGGCAAAGATATTGGTTACTGGCGGTCTTGGATACATCGGTTCTCATACGGTTGTGGAACTGATACAATCTGGTTACGAAGTAGTGATTGTTGACAACCTTTCAAATTCGGAACAAACCGTGCTTGATGGTATAGAAGCAATTACAGGCGTTCGTCCTGTTTTTGAGCAATTGGATATTTGTGATGAGAATGCGTTTCAGGCATGCCTGACAAAACATCCTCATATAGATGCGGTGATTCATTTTGCCGCATATAAGGCCGTGGGCGAGTCAGTAGAAAAATCTCTTGACTATTATAGAAACAATGTTTTCGGATTGATTCAACTGCTTACATTGATGCGAAAAAATACTATTCCCAATATCATTTTCTCTTCATCATGCACGGTATATGGTCAACCCGATAAACTTCCCATTGACGAGTCCGCTCCTCGAAAACCTGCAACTTCGCCGTATGGTAACACTAAACAAATGTGCGAGGATATTATTCACGATGCGGTTGTTTCGTATCACGATATAAAGGCTATCTTGCTCCGTTATTTCAATCCTATTGGGGCTCATCCGTCTGCCAAAATTGGCGAATTGCCCAAAGGAGTGCCAAATAACTTAGTACCGTTTGTCACGCAGACAGCCGCTGGTATTCGTAAGGAATTGTCGGTGTTTGGTGACGATTATAACACACCCGATGGTTCCGCCATTCGCGACTATATTTATGTGGTAGATTTGGCTAAAGCACACGTAAAAGCGATGCAACGACTTCTTTCGGGTGAGAATAAAGCCGAGGTTGAGGTGTTCAATTTAGGAACGGGGAAAGGCGTTTCGGTGTTGGAGTTAGTAAAAACTTTTATGGAAGCCACTGGCGTAAATCTGCCTTATAAAATCGTTGGCCGTCGTTCTGGTGATACCGAACAAGTGTGGGCCGACAATACTCTTGCCGAAAAGGAACTTGGCTGGACGGCAAAGACACCCCTTGATGAAGTTCTTCGTTCTGCGTGGAATTGGGAAAAACAAGTAAGAGGATTATAAGTTAGGAGAAATTCAAATTCTTTTTATGACAATTTCAATGATTGTCGTTTTTAGTGTTCCTTTCTCACAACTTTTTGTATTGCGGTAATTCCGCTCACCTTCCCTACCGTCAATGCGCCAATTGAAACGCCGTCGCGGACAACCGACGAAATGAGCAGCGGATAGTCGCGGGTGATGGTTGAGAGAGTAATCACATCGTTTTCTTTCAATTTCGCGTTGATTGATTCCAGTACCTTGCATTGCATATTTCCGAGATATTCAATCGTGACTTTTCTCATCGGTTCGTAGCAAAATTCATAGCAGTCACCAATACTTAAGGTATGGATGGCAAGTTCCTCAATATTGACAAATTCGCTACTTTCGCTCTTGTTGGTAAGCAAGTCGAGATATTCGTCCCAATTTTTGTAGCCAAGATAATGTGACAGCACGTCAAGTGTGTACATTCGTGGTTCGGTGTTGGGTACAAAACCGAAAAAACGTTTGAGCGTCGAGGCGCTTATCGTTTCGCCACATTGTTTAAAAATATCTATTGCCAACGCCTCACAGTCGAGAGGATAACGAATTTCACGACCAAGTTTCTGTTCTATCTCCGCCTTTATGTGTTTTGAAACCATACAATTTTGATTTTTTTCACAAAGATAGAAATTTATTTTTCCACATTTTGAAATGAACGAAATGAACGGAATGAATTGAGTGATTATCCCCAAAATTATCTGTATTCTTCTCAAAAAAACTAGTCTTATTTAAATATGCATTTCCCTTTTTTTGAGATTTCCATATTTGCTCCTGAAATAGAAGTTGTAACTGATTAGAATAAAACATTAAAGAATCCATGTACATTTGTCTTTCTGCCTCCATCAAAGAGTCAAATGTTTCAACTGTAATCTGTTTTGCATCTAAACTTTCTTGATTTATTTTCATATTTTCTTCATATTTTTTATTCAACCGTTCTTGATGTCTTTTATACGTTGCAGAAGCGTCAGCAATTACCAAGGAATCTTCATTCTCGTAATGTGACTTTAATTCGTTTATTGACGAACCCAAAGGCGGCTCAGAAGAACTTTGATTTTCGATTGTTGAAGAAAACTTTTTTGAGCTTGATTTTGTCGTGGTTTGTTCGGCTGAAAATGCTTTATTTTGTATGGGACTTTTATTAATTGAATCTACAACTTGCTGTTTCTCAACAACAACGGTGTCGTGAGTAACCTGCGACATCTCATTTTTTTCTTCTTTACGAAGCATAATTAAAATGAATCCGACAACGACAAGCACAACAAAAAGAATCGCAAAAATCCAAACTTTTCGTTGTGGTTTCTGCAATAATGCCAACGCTTCATCGGCGGTGATTCGTGCGTTTGCATTTTCCTCTAACGCCGACTTTATAATTTGCCGTTGCCGCTTCGAGAGCGAAAGTTTTTTTGCCTCAGCTAATTCCTGCATAGTTTTGGCGAACGCATACATATCGGTTTTGCCAGTAATGTCGTCGGTTCGTTCCGAGAACTCGGGAGCCACATATTTTTTCGACGTTCCTAATGTTTTCTCGTTACTACTGGTGATAGCAAAACCAAAGTCAATCAGTTTTGCTATATGTTCCTTATGCGTTACAATAATATTTTCGGGCTTAATGTCGAGATGGTAGATTTGTCTTCGATGCAAGTATGCAAGAGCCGAAAGGATAGAAGAGAAAATTGAATCAAAATCCCGCTGTGTTACTGGAGTTTCGCCATCTATCACTTCACGCAAGGTAAAACCGTCAATGTACTCCATAACCAAGCGTGGAACGCCGTTTTCGTATTCTTTTTTGTCAATATAACGGACAATGTTCGGATGGTCGAGCTGATAACCGATTTCAAATTCCTGATTAATTGACTGGCGATGTTTGGCATCGAACGCAAATTCGGGGGCAATTTCCTTTGAAACCTGCCATTTCCCAAATGTTCTGAATTTCTTGACAATAGTGTTCTTCGAGGTATAGAGTACAATCTCGTCAGCCGCTGGCGACACTATTTTTTCGTTTTCAAACTCAGAACTGATTACCATAAAAAGAGAACATATTTCTTTTCACAAAAATAACACGATTTGCTATTCAAACAAATCCAAAAGATTCATTTGAAAGAACATTTCAAGCGGTATGCCGTTTGTTCCGACAATGTATGCATGTTTTGGAGCAAATCTATTTTCAAAGGTGTTCAAGCCCAAATTGTAGCCTCTACGACCACTTTTGACTTCTAATGCGACGGTTTCCCCTTGATATTGAAGTATGAAATCCACCTCCTCGTTCCGCTCTCGCCAATAAAAAATTTTGCACCCCAAATCCTCGGATTGTGTCAAAAGATATCCACCAACAGCCGATTCTACCCAGCGTCCCCAAACTTCCAAATCAACACGGTCTTTTTCTAAGGTTTTCCCTCTATATGCCGTTAGCAAAGCGTTGTTATATACCACAAATTTGGGTACTGATCGATATTTTCGTGCATCATCGTTCGCATATTTCTGCAATCCTGCCAATAAATTACATTGATTCAAAATCTCAATATATGACGCCAAAGTCGTAACATTCCCCGCATCCTGAAGTTGTCCTAACAGTTTGGTCAGAGAAAGCATTTCGTCCGAATAGGAACAGCCCAAATCAAACAATTGCCTCATAAGTACTGGTTTGTAGATGTTCGACGTCATAATCACATCCTTCTCAATGGCAGGCGAAACGAGCGAATCTTTAATATATTTTTTCCATCTCAGAAGATTCTCTTTGAAACGTGCCGCACCGGGGTAGCCACCAAAATAAATCCAGTCTTCAAGACTATAACCAAACGCATCGTGCATCTCTTTGTACGTCCAATGCCCCATGCGAATCAATTCAAAACGCCCCGCCAAGGATTCTGTCAATCCCTTCCGAATCAATAAGCGCGAAGAACCTAACAAAACAACTTTCAAGTTCAACTTGTTTTTTGTGTCATCGTCCCACTCTTTTTTTACCACTTCGCTCCAGTTCTCTAATTTCTGGATTTCATCAATGACAAGAATTGCCTCCGACCGATTTTCCATCCTCATTTGCAAGCGAACCGACTCCCATGTCCTATGAATCCATTTCGAATCCTTTGCTTCAATGCCATCGGCGTTGTATGAATAGGTAGGAACTGCAATGTCTTGCATTACTTGGTTCACAATTGTTGATTTCCCGACCTGCCGAGGACCAACAATTACTTGTATGAAACCACGAGGTTCCGTCAGACGTTGTTCTATCTCCTTATACTGTATTCTACGATACTCTGCCATAACGATATTCTACTAAGAATGCGAATCAAAATGTTCAAAATGATAACGCAAAATGTTCAATTCAGCATTACAAAATGTTCAAATCTCCACTACAAAATGTTCAAATCTCATTGCAAATATACAAGATTTTCCAAAACAGCAAGAGAATCTCAATAAATTGAAAGAAAAAAGCAAGCACCGTTCTAAATGAACGAAATGAACTAAAAGAACTAAATGGTCTTTGGGTTTACGGATAATTCACTATATTATTGCAATATGGAAATTCTACAGGGAAATAGAAGAAAAGAACTCGGAGGGCTTGACGCTGAAATAGTTGCAAATTGCCTTGAGGGTGCTTACGGAAATGTTGGTCTTACCACGTTCTATTCTCCCGATGTGGATGTTAGTGTCGTTATAAAAAACTTCTTGCGTTATGCCACGGGAAACTCGCATTTGCTTGATGCCACAAGCAATTTGTTTCAATAATTCCTCATCCGTGATTTGTGCAGAACCTTTAGCCATATTTGCACAAATTGAACATTTTATCCAAAATTTCACAATGACATATTTGTCATTTCAGCAAAATTGTTTTAGATTTGTGGGAAATATTTTCATTATGAAAATAATAATTTACAGGAGTATGCCGAAAATCCTTCAAAGAGTAGGCACAATTTAAATTTTTAATGTTATGAAGTCTTACAAAAAAGCAACGTTGGTTGCAAAGAATGCAAGAAACGGTTCTTACGCAGCAGGATGTCCAGTTCACACACCTCCTGCAGGAGATACTCCTAATGCATGTAGGTCGTGCGAGGTTGCAAATTAAATGATCTTATGAGACCGCCTTATAGGCGGTCTCTTTTTAAAATTTATTTGTCAAATCATTTAAATTAAATAATTATGATTTCAGGTACACAACAAAGAAGTGCTGCAAAAGCAAGAATAGTAACAGTAAAATACGATCGTTTACAACTTCCCAATGGAGAATATGTAGAGGGATCTTTTGACAAAATAGAATATACAGACGAAGGTAATGATATTTTCAATGTAACGCACAAAGGAATAACTCAAAAAATGAAATTAGTTGATAATAATTTGATTAAGATACCATAAACAAACATTAAAAGATATGAAAGATTTCTCAAATTTTCACTTTTTGGATAACGAAACTGACGAAGTTAAAAATACGATTAATGACATATGGGGAAGCATTGAAAATCTCTATAAAGAACTATATAGGATAGCTTCCAAGGTTAAACAACCTGAATATAATCCTAATAGCGATTTATCAATAATACGTGAAAACTATGAAGAGACAGGTGCTAATAGCAATTTTGATGACCTCTATGATGAGATAAGTGCAATCGTAGATAATGAGGTTTTGTCTGAAAATAAAGATCAGTTATTTTAAATCAAAAGATAATCTTGACTATGTTACTTCGTCAAACTAAAAACACATTTATCCGTTGTACCGATGATTACGGATATATAACCAACCAACTGCTTCGTCACGATAGAACTTACGACGAATATGGTGCCGATTTATTAAAACAAATTTCCCGTGAACCGCATTCAATTGACGACATTGTTGACAGACTGATGACGGTTTACAAAGATGTGGACAGAGACACGCTCTACAACGATTTTATGGAATTTGCCACCG
>JAEEQV010000236.1:0-4050 GCA_016285445.1 Bacteroidales bacterium | reverse complement strand
AAACCACGTTGAAAATGCTTGCCAAACGTGCCGATGGCGTAACGGCAACAATTTATACATATAGCATAGGCGAGCAACTTCAACTTGACATTGACCGCCATAACGCGCAATATCCGCCAATTGTGGTAAAACGATTAAAAAAATCCCATGACCGATTTCTTATCCTTGATGATAATTTGTACAGCATTGGAGCCTCGTTAAAAGATATGGGAAAGAAATGGTTTGCCATTCTCAAAATGCAGGAAACAAAGGCGGAGGATATTTTGGCTAGAATCTAGTAAAGAGGATGTTTTGCAAAATATGATTTTTGTCAAAAAAAAAATAATAATAATTTTGTAACCTTTTTGTTTCTATATTTGTCTTATTGAAAAAACTAATTATTAACTTTTAAATACTGAAAGCTATGAAAAAGATTTTTACTTTTTGGATGATGGCTCTATGGAGTGTCGTCTCCCTGGGACAAGATGTAGTGGAATACATTTATATAGAAGACGGGCCGTTTCTTGAACTTGCACTAGGACAAAGCCAATATTTTGGAGCCACATTTGTAACTCATAGTGATAATCCTTCTCAATACGAGTTTCCCCCTGCTTTTTATTTTGAGAGTTTTGACCCAAATATTGTTGAAGTCACGAACCTTACTCAAATCGGAGACCGAGGTAAGTGTCTGATACGAGGTATAAGTGAAGGTAGTACATTTATAAGGGTATACTGTAGCAATGGTCTCGTAAGTGACTGTGAAGTTACAGTTAGGTGGATAGAAGTAGAATCTATAAGTGTGACTCCTTATCTTGAACTCGAAGAAGGAGAAAGCCAATTAATAACTACCCAAATTACTCCTGTAGTTGTTTCTAATCCAACGGTGTCATTTGTTGTAGATGATAATGATACAGATGTTATTACAGTGAATCAAGATGGCTTGGTAACAGGACAAAATGCTGGTACTGCAACTGTAATTGCAATGACGTCTAATGGTCTTGAAGCGAGATGTGAAGTCGTTGTTAGGGGGCCTCTTTCTCCAATTATTGGTTCTGGTAAAATACATATTTCGGGTACGGTGTTTTTCGATGAAAACGAAAATGGCATACAGGATGGCGAGGAATATGGCTTGCCACAACAAAAACTTCTAATTCTTCCCGATAGTGTGTATGCACAAACCGACAACACTGGGAAATATTCGTTTTCGTGTGGTGAAGAAACTATCTATCAAATAATCCCGCAACTATCTGATAATTGGAGACTTACCAGCGAAACAACGTCAAACGGTTTGAAGAACGGTGCATTACCAATGACAGAAGTCTCGTTGGGGAAAACTAATGTGTCGGGAATTGATTTCGGAATAAAAAATATAAAGGATGAACGAGAACCCGAAATATCCATAATATCATTAGATGCTGGTGTATGTTTTGAAGACTTTCAGATGTTTCTTTTCTTTAAAAATAAGGGAACCGCTGTAGAACAAGGATGCATACAATTAGATATAGACCCACGATTTGAGTATGTTTTTTCTACTTCACTAAAATTCGATTCTATATCAGTTGACTCCAAAACAATGTATTGGAATATAGGTGATATACGCCCATTTGAACAAAAATGGATAAGATTGACTTTGGAAATGCCTTCGAGGTTAAATGATAATGACTTATTAGAATCTGTTGTATTATATAAGGATGCAGAATCTGTTTTGTGTAGTGATACTACGAATATTGAGAATCTATGTTCCTTCGATCCAAACGATAAAACCGTGTTCCCTATGGGAGTTACAGACGAAAATCTTGTGTTGATGAACGAGCCGTTGTCATATACCATTCGTTTCCAAAATACGGGAAATTATTATGCAAAGAACGTCGTCGTAATCGACACGCTTTCTTCAGCTTTGGATTTGGAGACGTTCGAGGTGGTGGCGGCAAGTCACAACCTCAAGACGACTTACACGAGCGATGGCGTGGTAGAATTCCGATTCGACGACATTATGCTCCTCGACAGCACCACGAACGAGCCTGAAAGCCACGGCTTTGTGAAATACAGAATCAAAGCAAAACGCGATTTGCCCGACAATACGGTGGTTGAAAACACGGCACACATTTTCTTCGACTACAATCCTGCCGTTGTCACCAATACCACTATGAACACAATGACGTACACGATTCTGAAAAACGAGGAAAGCACCGCTATTGAAATCCCGTATGACGCAACGGTGAAACTCTATCCGAATCCAATCAGCGATTATGCCGTTTTGGAATTCGACAATGCTGGCAACGACTTGTTCCAACTTACCATAAGCGACGTTACAGGAAAAATAATAAATACTATGCAAACCAGCGGCAACAGTTTTATTGTTGGCAAAGGACTTGACAAAGGCGTATATCTGTATAGCTTGAAGAATACGCAAACAAACCAAGTGTATCGCAATAGTTTTATTGTTGAATAATCAGTAGAGACGTCACAATGTGGCGTCTCTACAATACAACCAACATGTTATGTAAAAAAAGTGACTACGTTTTTCGTGGTCACTTTTCTTTTTTCTGGAATTTAGATACAATCGATTTTTACAATACTCCGCAAATAATTTATCTTTGTCACAAAATTAGTGTTATGAAGAATTATTACCCAGAAATACCGTCTCCAGCGTTTATTCTTGAAGAAAAATTGCTTCGGAATAATTTGGAGAAACTCTCGTATGTGTCGAAAGAGGCAGGTGTTTCCATTATTTTGGCATTGAAAGGGTATGCGTTGTGGAAATCGTTTCCGCTTGTGCGTCAGTATCTTGCGGGAGCTACGGCGAGTTCGTTGTCTGAGGCGAAATTGTGCGTTGACTATATGGGTTCCAAAGCCCACACATTCGCACCAGTGTATGCTCCCGAGGAATTCGACGAAATTGCACGATGCAGTTCACACATCACATTTAATTCTTTGTCGCAATTCGAGAAATACAAAGACGTTTGCAAACAATATGGCATTTCGGTCGGATTGCGTGTAAATCCAGGTTACAGCGACGTTACCACTGAAATGTATAATCCGTGTTCACCAAATTCCCGTTTGGGCATTCCTGCGTCGGAATTGGCCGATGGTCTTCCCAACGGTGTTGACGGAATTCATTTTCACGCACTTTGCGAAAATGATTCGTATTCGTTGGAACGTGTTTTGAAATCGTTTGAAGAAAAATTCGGTCACTTGCTTTCGTCGGCAAAATGGGTGAATATGGGAGGTGGTCATTTGATTACGCACAAGGATTACAAGCCCGAACACGTGATTCAGTTGCTTAAAGATTTTAAGAAAAAATACGATGTTGCTGTGATTCTTGAACCGGGCGGAGCGGTTGGTTGGCAGACTGGCGTGCTGAAAGCCCGTGTGCTCGATATTGTGAACTACGGCGAAAATCCTACGGCGATACTAGATGTTTCGTTTGCCGCCCACATGCCCGACACGCTGGAGATGCCGTATCGGCCGAATGTGCGTGACGCGTTTTCTGAAAAAAACGAAGGTTGCTATGCATACCGTTTAGGTGGGAATTCCTGTCTGGCAGGCGATTTTATGATGCCATATTACTTCAAGGAACAACTCCACGTGGGCGATACTATTATATTGGAAGATATGATGCACTACACAATGGTGAAAACCACCACGTTCAACGGCGTGACGCACCCTTCTATATGGATTGAACACGAAGACGGAACCGACGAGTGCATACGAAAATTTGGCTACGCCGATTTTCGAGATAGGTTGAGCTAATATAATGCGCAATGCGTAATGCTCAATGCTCAATTTTCAAAATGAATAAATGGGTATATCGATTCAATTTTTCGGCATTGCTCCTTTGTCTTTGCTATAAAAGATTTATATTCAGCTGATTCCGCATTGAACGGACGATGGGCGAGGGCTTTCTGTATTTTTTCGATGGTTTGGTTGAGAGACTGTGTTTCGGCTGAAAAATATGTCTCTGAAAATCTTTCCCAAATGTAATCAATTGCTGTGGCGCTTGGATGGAGCATATCGTCGTCGTAAAAGCGATAATCGCGCAAATCGTCCATAAGTAGTTCATATGCAGGG
>JAEEQV010000235.1:0-4056 GCA_016285445.1 Bacteroidales bacterium | reverse complement strand
CCGTATTCCTTTGTGGCATAGCGGTTTATGATAAATGCCAATGCGCAGCAGATGATGCATGAAAGCGCAATCCAATACCATTTCGCCAATAACAAATGAGCATACGCTAAAATGTCTATATCTTCTTCAAGTTCAATTTCTTGTTGTTCGTTCGCCATTTCGTTTGTTATTTAAGTACAGAGTTGAAGAATGTTAATGTTGTAACCAATGTTGTCAAACCTGAGAATACGAGAGAAATTGTTGTCGTATTTAATCGGAATGCACGGAGAGGTAGTGGCTCTACGATAACAATATCGTTTGGCAATAAATAAAAACTCTCTGTTGCAATGACATTTTCCTTGGTCAAATCAACGCGAAATGTGATGTTTTCGTTATTGATGGTTCGTACAATTAAGATACTCTTTCTGTTTCCGTATTGCGTAATGTCACCCGCAAGGGCAAGAGCCTCAAAAAGATTGATGCTGTTACGCAATATGCTGTATGTCCCAGGACGGTTTACTTCACCCAAAACCGAGATTTTTGTGTTAAGTAGTTTGAGAATAACCGTGGCATTTTTGAAATAACCGTTGATTTTCTCTTGCACCAGATTCTCTGCTTGGCTGATAGTCAATCCCGAAAGATTTATTGTGTCAATTACGGGTAGGCGGACGTATCCGTTTTCATCTATAGTGTAACCTTTCAATGCTGTAGAAACTTCACCAGTGGTATTATCGCCACCACCACCCATGTCAATGTTGAATAAGGAACTTGTTTCTTTGTCAATGCTTAACACTTTTATATAAACCACGTCACCAGGTTGTAAAATGACACGCAAGTCGTTTTGGTTGAAAACCATCGTAGTGTCACCTTTGGGGTGATCGTTCATATAGACAAGTTTTTTCCGTGAGGTACAGTTTGAAAATAGGAGTACACCTACACAAATCAAGCAGAACAGAAAACGTTTCTTCATTTCAAGTATTTTGTTAGTGAATGAATGGAAATTGTCGAGACATTCTTCATTCATTTTTGTTTTGGGCAAAGATAGTGTTTTTTCCTATTATTACTTTATTATTTATAGAATGTTTTTGTGGTGAGAAAAATGTTTTTGTTAATAACTTTTTTGGCAAGATTCTTGACAAGGGGAGTATGATGTTGTAATTTTATGAACGAATAAAATTTATTTTATGCTAAATTATTGTTATGAAATATTATCGAAAATGAGTTTCGATAGAGAGCTCTTCCAAAAAGAGTTGAAGAAGTGTATTGGCTATCTAAATCAAAGTGACGCTGAAATTCTTCGGGATTGGGTTAATGAGAAATTTAAGGATTTAGTAGCAGCCTAAAGCGACAGGGAGCAATAAAATGCTCCCTTTTTTTATGCTTTTTATTCAACAAGAATTAAAAAAGTATATTTTTGAAAAAATGATATTTAGCAATGATTTACACAGTTGGAGAAACGGTTATTGATTTGATTTTCAAGAATATGCAGCCGCAAGCGGCGAAAGTTGGCGGCTCGGCATTGAACACGTCGGTGAGTTTGGGGCGGCTTGGTAACGAGGTGGCTTTCATTTCGGAAATTGGCTCTGATGAATTGGGGGAGTGGTGTCTGTCTTTTTTGAATGAAAATGGCGTGAAAACGTCTTATTTAATCGAATACGACGATAAGAAAACCTCGTTGGCATTGGCGTTTCTCAACGAAAACAACGACGCAAAATATCAGTTTTATAAGGAATTTTCGTCTCCGATGCCCGAAATTTCTGTTCCGTTTCAATCATCGGACATTATCTTGTTTTCTTCTTCGTTTGCCATAAACTCACGTGTGAGAAAAAGTGTTGCAAATGTTTTGCGTTGTGCGAATTCTCAACACGCATTACTTATGTACGATCCCAATATGCGTAAGCCGTTGGATAAAGAATCGGAGGCGTATTCGTTTGTTTGTGAAAATTGTAACTATGCCGACATTGTGCATTTTTCCGACGAGGATGCTCAGGCAATATTTGGCACAAGCGACGTGAATGAGGTGTTTTCCGAGTTGAAAAAAGCAAACGTAAAAGTGCTGGTTTTCACACAAAATAAGAATGATGTGATTGTTAAAACACATAAGGATACGCTTTTTTATAATGTTCCTCAAATCACGCCTGTGAGTACGATAGGTGCTGGCGACACGTTTAATGCAGGTTTATTGCATTGCTTATCAGTGAAGCATGTTACCAAGGGTGATTTGGATGTTCTTTCTTCTGATTTCTTCGATGAGGCGATTCCGTTTGCTATCGCGTGTGCAGGAAACGTGTGTCAGTCAATCGATAATTATGTTGACGTGCAGTTTGCCGCTCGTGTTACTCGTAAATAGGCACGTATCGTCGTAGTCGTACTTTTGTTCCTCCTTCGCTGTATTGGATTTCGTCGAACTGGAATCTGCTGATTAAAATTCCTCGTCCGTGGAGTCTGTTGCATTCCGATTCTTTTGCAAGACTCGAAATTTCACAAAGGTTGAAACCACATCCTTCGTCTTTTATGAACCACTCGTCGTATTCGGGTTCTTGGTGAAACGTGATTGTGATGTTTTTGTCTTTGTATAGTTCATTTGCCTGTCTTTGTTCTAAAAGCGACTCAAAAGTTCCGTTCAAAATGGCTGCTGATTTCTCCTCGAACGAAATATTGAGGTTTCCGTGTTCTATCGCATTGATAATCAGTTCTTCAAGTCCCGTGCGAAGTTCTGTTTTTATATCTTTAAAAGCGGGATTCGCTTTTTCTAATAGTTCGTCAACGACTTGTGCGATCCCCGATATGGTATTGTTTGTTGTAAGAGAAAAAGACAGTGGTTTTTCAATGGTGTTTTGTACTTTTTTTTGTGGTCTGGATTTTAATATATATTCATATCTTTTTAGATAATTTGCTAAATCATGCGTTTCCAAAGGAAGAATAATATAGTTACTTATGCCATATCTCATTGCGTTAAAAATGGTGGCTGAGTCATTTTCGTTAATGACGATATTGAGAATGGTTTGCGGTTTTATTTGTCGTATTTTCTTGAATAGTGCACCGTTGTCATTTTCAACGAGTTGCATTTCGCAAAGCACTATGTCTGGTAGGAAACTAGGCAGAATCTCGACTGCTTGTTCGCACGAGGTAAGGCATTTATAATTGAAATTTGTATTGAGAACGGCATTAGTCAATGGGGAGGTTATATTTTTCTCCTTACTGATTATCAGTATTTTAAAAGATTGATTCATACCGTTGATTTGATTTTTCAAATATAGCGTTATAACTGTTGGTATGGTGAATGAGAATTTGTGAAAAATAAACAAAATATTCACTTTTTAGTTGCTAATAAGGAGTCTTTGCATATTAATGCATTGATAGTTATTAACTTTTTATCAAGAATTGTGGATTTTGCTATTTCAAAAGTGTACATTTGTAAAATGAGTATTGGTGCTTTTACCAATCGGGATATTTTATAGAAATGGATAATTTAAAACAATAGCTATGAAAAAGATTATTACTTTATTCTCAATGATTGTGATTTGCTTGTCGGCAAATGCACAATACAGTTCTTTTGAACTTAGGGAAGGCGATTCGGGGCCATTTTTCTCGATACCATTTGATAGTCGTTCTTCTGTTGATTTGAATAATGATGGTCAGAAAGATACGTGGCTATCGGGTAATGGCGATATTCTTATGGATGCCGCCTATGAAGAATGGCAGCCAGAAGTTGGCGAGTCATTTACCTTATATATGAAAGGTGTTTCTAAAGTTTCTGGGAAATTGATGATGGTCATTGCCGATAGTAGTTATTTGGCAAACGGTTGGATAGAATTGTCGTCAAGGGCAGAAATAGACTTGGTGGAAGGAAAAGAGTTTGAATTCAATGGCTATTTTTCAATAAACAACACAACAAAATTGACTATGGATGGACAATTTGGTAATGCTGGCGATGAAGCAAAACAGGAAATAACGAGGGGATTGCTATATTTTGCAGTTTTTCCAACTACGGAGATTGGTCAAAATGAAATTTTATTTGAGTGTTCTGATTTTTCGGTGAATTATCAATGGAGTGGCTCTATTGTGGTGTTGCAT
>JAEEQV010000234.1:0-4078 GCA_016285445.1 Bacteroidales bacterium | reverse complement strand
AATTGGTCAGACCTACTTTCGGAGACTTAACATATTTTGACGAAGACGCGTGACGCAAGTCTCCGTCGATAACAAATACCTTTTTCCCTTTTAACGCGAAACTAATGGCCAAGTTCATTGACAGATATGTCTTTCCGCTACCTTGATTATACGAAGTGAACAATAACACTTTTGAAGAATCATTGCCTTTATTCATAAACTCAATATTGGTACGCAACACACGAAACGCTTCGTTAATCACATTTCGTTTTCCCGCTTCAACAGAAACAATCACTTCAGGTTGCTTACGACTTCCCAATTTTCGTTTTTTATCCGACAAAGGTATCTCACCGGCAAACGGAATTGTCATCTTTTCAATATCCTTACGACCGCGAACCACCGTGTTCATATTTTCTTGTAAGAACAGCACTATCATAGGAATAAACAAACCTATGACAAAAACAATCACCATAATATTGAATCGTTTTGGCGACGTTGGTGCAAGAGAGCCATACGGTGGAGTAATCACACGAGTATTATACGCAGTAAATGCTTGAGAAAGAGCATTCTCCTCACGTTTTTGTAACAAAAACAAATACAAGGTTTCCTTAATCTTTTGTTGACGTTCAACCGACAACAAGTATTTTGCTTGATCAGGATTTGCAGCTATTTGTTCGTTACTTTGCTCATTCTGCTTTTGAATGGAGCGTATTTGAGCATTCAATGTCAAAATCATATTATCGATTGACGAATGAATTGCATCACGCATATCGTCAAGAGCCTTATCCATATCAAGAACCAATGGATTTGACTCACTACTATTTGCAACGACATTATTACGTTGCAGCAATTTTTCATTATATGAGCGAATTTGCGATTCTATTCCAGAATTGGTTATCCCCGAATTGGCAGGAAGCAACTGATACTTATTCACCACCGAATTCATATATGAACGAACGTATTTCGCCATATACAACTGAATCTGCAAATCCTGTAATTTTTTCGAAGTTTCGTTACTTTGATTCAAATAAAGATTTGACGCTGCTTTCACGTCGTTCACCAAATGCTCGCTCTTGTATGAAGAAATATCATTGTCAACTTCGCCAAGTTCCGATTCGATGATGGCAAGACGCTCATCAATAAACATTGCGGTGCTGATAGTAATTTCATTCTTATCGTTCACCCAACTCTCGTTGTACACAACAATAAGCGTATTCAAAATATCTTCGGCGCGTTGGATTGAAACATCGTTATACGTCAATCGTAACACATCGGCTTTTGCATCAACACGTGCCACCGACAATTTTCCCTTAAACGTCCCAACTGCTGCATGAATGCCCATTCGATTCACATAAATTTTTGGCAATGATTTGTTTTCTGCCATTGACGATTTTGTAATCATAACAGGACCCACAGGTGTTTCAATAGGACTTGAATACGAACCTTTATATGTTTTTCCTAAATAATTTGTTCCTCCACTTACCAATTCAGAGATTTCAATCCCCGTGTTTGTTTCCGTCACGGCAAACGAAACAGACTGGTCATCAGCCAAACCGGCAATTGTTACCGTAATAGGTTGGTTGTTTCCATACAATACCTCTCTATGGAAACGACCGTCAATAGAATATTGCATATCAAGATGAAGACGTTTCACCACTTCTTCCATCAATACTGGAGATTGGACAATAATCAATTCATTTTGAACTTTCGATATGCTATTCACCACGCCCAAGTCGTCGAACGTTGACTGTACATCTTTGGAAACCGATTTTGTTTTTCCACCCTTTTCGTTATCCTTTATCAAAATATCAGCCGTGCGAGTATAAACAGAAGGTTGACTCAACAGATATGCAAATGCGACGCCCAAGCAAATCACAACCGAAATCAAAAACCAATACCAACGAGACAAGCATAAAGAGATGAAATCCTTTATCTGCAAAAAGTCATTATTTTGAGAGGAATGATTGCCTTGTCTTACATTACTTTGCTGAACAGTTCCCATATTTTTAACACTAAATCCTACAAATAATTAATACAGAAGATTGCAACGGTCGTCAACACCGAAGCCATTGACATCCAGAACGATGCAGAACGTACATTATTTCCATTGACAGTTGACTGCCGTGTACGCATTGCGTTAGGTTCCACATACACCACATCATTTTGTTGCAGATAATAAACAGGTGACGACAGTACATCGTCAACCGAGCATAAATTGAGAGTATATGTTTTTTGTACGCCATTCTCATTACGAAGTACCATCACATTGTCTCGTTTCCCGAAAATGCTCATATCGCCAGCCATACACAAGGCATCAAGAATAGTAATCTTATCTTGCGTTATATTGTATCTGCCTGGTCGTGCAACCTCGCCCATCATAGAAACTTGCAAGTTCATAAATTCCACCGTCACTATCGGGTCGTTGACATAATTTCCAGCCATAAGCGTATCCTTGATAAACGCGGCGATCTCGCTTCGTGTCATTCCTCCAACCTTTAGTTTTCCGAGGACTGGAAAATCTATTTCCCCACAGGTGTCAATTGAATAACCAGAAACACCCTGAGAATACGAGCCACCAGTGGTTTGTCCCAACTGACGCGTTACATACGGCAAATTGAACAGATTTGTCAATTGCGGGTCACGACTATTCACTAAAATGGAGATTTTATCTTCCGGTTGCAGACGGATAGGACGAACAGGAATTTGCTTTTCTATGTCGGCCTGTTTGGCATCTTGAAAATAAGGAATCTTTTTCGTTGACGAGCAAGACGCCATAATAATACAACCAAAAAACAACAACACAATTTTCTTCATCGCTATTTTGCTTTTAATCTTATATTCTACAAAGTTACTTAACTTTCTTTAAATTTTCTATAGTTTCCAACGGATTTTCGGTAGAAAAAATAGAAGCACCTGCCACCAAAGCGTCTGCACCCATAGCAATCACGTCTGCCGCATTTTGCAGTCCAATGCCTCCGTCAACCTCTATCAATGCCGATGAATTTGATTGTGTAATCATTCTCCGAACCTCACAGATTTTTTGCAACGTTTCTGGAATGAACTTTTGTCCGCCAAAGCCAGGATGTACCGACATTACAAGCACCAAATCAACAGACGGGATAATTTCTTTAAGCACGTGTGCCGGGGTTTCAGGGTTAATGGAAACGCCTGCTTTCATTCCCAACGAACGAATTTGTCCAATCGTACGATGTAAGTCTGAACACGACTCGTAATGCACCGTCAATAGCGATGCACCCGCTTGTTTGAAACGCTCTACGTAACGTTCTGGATTCACTATCATCAAATGCACATCAAACGGTTTCTTTGCAATTGGCTGAATTGCCTTCAATACGGGAAAGCCAAAAGAAATATTCGGGACAAATACCCCATCCATCACATCAATATGCAGCCAATCGGCAGCACTTTTATTTAACATTTCAATATCAGCTTGAAGATTTGCAAAATTTGCCGATAAAATCGACGGAGATATGATAGCCATTATTCTAAATTAACGTTTAATTCACCTTTTTCATATTGTTTGAACTTCACTGCCAAAGCACCCAACAAGTTCGAAAACGTTTTCACCGCCTTTGCCGTGTCTTCGCTTATCGGTCTCTTCTGCATACGAAGCAACATCACACCGTACAAACCCGTAAAACACGCATCAATCTCGTTTTTCACAAATCCGTCAGAATGATTGATAATCTCGGTGATATGTGGCATAGCCGCTGTGAAGTATTCCTTATATTTCGTTTCATTCGGCATTTGCAGAATCTGTATATTGAGCGTTGACAAATCTTGCACCAACTCCTTCAACTGCATTAAATGACCTTTTGCATGGATTCCCTCGGCTTGCATAGCGTCAGCCAAATCCTGATACCATTGGCGAACTTTTGCCTGTTCGTCGGCTGGTAAGTGAAACCCCTGCATCAACGCATCAACATTGAATTTATAAGCACGGAGCAAATCCTCTAATTGCCACATATAGAGAACGTATTCCGCAATGTTTTCCTGCCGTTTTTGCTTCGCTATTATCATACCACCTTTGCGGTGGTAAAAATAGCATATTTTTTATAGAATCATGCATTAAAGGAAAAAA
>JAEEQV010000233.1:0-4115 GCA_016285445.1 Bacteroidales bacterium | reverse complement strand
CAACAT
Source organism: Bacteroidales bacterium (assembly GCA_016285445.1). Lineage (GTDB taxonomy): Bacteria > Bacteroidota > Bacteroidia > Bacteroidales > UBA1715 > UBA1715. The sequence goes on along the minus strand of JAEEQV010000233.1, from coordinate 4,109 downwards.
CAAACAACTGGATTTCGGCCAAATTGATGCAGTTGCTCAAACCACAACCTGTGGTGAATCTTGCTCACGAAATGGGCTTGTATAGTCACATAGACCCAGTTCCGTCAATTTGTCTTGGCGTTGCCGACCTTACACTACACGAAATGGTTGGTGCATATAGCACATTCCCTAACAAAGGTATTCACGTTGACCCGATTTTCGTTACAAAAATTGAAGATAAATACGGAAATGTCATAGCACAATTTACTCCTGCTCAAAACGAAGCCATTAGCGAAGAAGTGGCATATCAGATGGTTGGTTTGCTCCAAAACGTGGTAAATATGGTTGACCGCGAAGCCAAAGCATACGGAACAGCTATTTCATTGCGGACACGTTACGGCATAAAAGTTCCTCTTGCAGGGAAAACAGGAACAACCAACGACCACGCCGACGGTTGGTTTATGGGCTTTACGCCTGAATTGGTTACTGGTGTGTGGGTAGGCGGTGATGAAAGAAGCATCCGTTTCCGTAGTTTCGCCCATGGTCAAGGTGCAAGAATGGCAATGCCTGTATTTGCCTATTACATAACAGATTGTATTGAGAACAAGGACAAACTTGGCTACACGTTCGGAGACTTTGAAAAACCTGCCAATTGGGTATCGCCTTGTTATGGCAATAGTCCTGCTCCTAAAGCAAGTGACGCAAATAGTTCCGACTTCGACGACTTTTTCTGATGTCAACGGTGTTTCAATTCAAACAATTTGCTATTTCCCAAGAACATTCGGCTTTGAAACTCGGAACCGATGCTGTTCTTTTGGGTGCCCTCACCGAGTTCAATCACCCCCGAAACATTCTTGATATAGGCACGGGGACGGGAATCCTTGCCCTGATGATGGCACAAAAATATCGATGCGCAATAACGGCTATCGACATAGACGAAGGAGCGATTCTCGACGCAAAAGAAAACGTAAAAAATAGTCCGTGGAAGGAGAAGATCACAATCATTCACGGAAATATACACGATACGGATTTGCAACAAAAGTTCGACGGCATAATCTGCAATCCGCCATTTTTCAGCAACAGTCTGCTAAATCCAGAGTTAAACAAGGCAATCGCACGACATACCATAACGCTCACGCCACAATCGCTGTTTCATAGTATAGAAACGCTTCTTGACAATGATGGCAAGGCGTCAATAATCATTCCGTTTTCGGAGAAAAAACTTTTTTGCGAAACAGCAACATTGACGGGATTGTATGCCATTGCAGAATGGCTCGTGTTTCCCAAAACAAACGCCACAAGTCCCAACCGTTGCATACTGCAATTTGCAAAAAAATGGCAGCCTTTCACGCAGAAACGCATAGCAATTCGAAATGATGACTCATCGTATAGCGATGAATTCAATCAGATTACGAGAGATTTTTATGCTAAGTTAGAGTAGGAACTACGCAAATATCTCATTGCACCATCATTGTAAGATTTTTCTCCTCAATCTTTTTCCTTAAGTTGATAATTGCGTAACGCATTCTTCCCAATGCAGTGTTTATGCTTATTCCTTGACTTTCGGCTATCTCTTTGAAACTCATGTCAAGATTTATGCGCATCAGAACCGTCGTGCGTTGCTCTTCGGGGAGTTCGTTTATGAGTGCTTTTAAATCTTTGGAAATCTGAGTTTTTTGAAGCTTTACCTCAATTGTATCGTCAGAAAATTTTGCATTGTTGAATAGGTCTAATTCACCAACTTCGTTGGGAACAGTTGGTAATTTTGACGCTTTCCGTACATTGTCAATTACAAGATTGTGGGCAATTCTCATAAGCCAAGCCGAGAAATATCCGTAATCCTGATATTCTTTTCTACGCAAAGAATTGATAGCTTTCACAAAAACCTCTTGGGTCAGGTCTTCCGCCAACTCTTGTTTACGAACAAGATGACGTATATAGCCAAAAACTTTTCTGTGATAGCGGTGTATTAAAACGTCCATCGAAGAATTGTCGCCATTGCAAAAGGCAACAACCAATTCCTTATCAGATACCATACTTTCCATAACCGAATTATTAGTTAGAATAATTAATAATTTGTGAAAAGTAGAAATATCCTATAGGCAATACGTTTTAAGATTAATTATGCAAATATATGAATCTGAACTGAAAAAGTCACGTTTTTTTGAGAAAAACTATTTTACATAGCCCAATTTTCTCAAAACATCGTCGCTTACGTCGTATTTAGAATCGCTATACAAAAGGGTGTATTCGCTTGATGCTGCGTCAATTACAAATGCGTAACCCTGACTTGAGGCGAGTTCTTTTATGGCGTTAAAAATTTCGTCTTGAATTGGTTTTATCAATTCTTCTTCTTTTTTAACACGGTCGCCGTTTGCACCAAAACGTTTTTTCTGTAATTCTTTCAACTCTTTCTCCTTATCCAAAATTTCTTGTTCTCTTTTGGCTTTCATATCGTTAGAAAGAAGAACCTTGTCAATTTGGTATTGTTTGTATAGGGCGTCCAACGCTGTACGTTGTTCTTCGATTTCAACTTGCCAGTTTTTGGTAAGTTCGTCAATCTGCTGTTGTGCTTCCTTATATGCAGGAATTTTACTTAATAGATAGTCTGTGTCAACATAGACAGTTTTTTGTGCATATCCAATTGTTGCAATTAGAAGTCCTGCTAAAATAATTGATAATCTTTTCATAATAGTATAATTTAAAATTGTTGTCCTAATACAAATGTCGGTTGCCAACCTCTCACGTCGTCTGATTTGCCAGCAATCTTGTCGAATCCGTATCCCATATCGAATCCAAGCAATCCCATCATCGGGATGAATAATCTGATACCGCCGCCCGCACTTCGTTTTATGTCGAATGGATTGAAATCCTTAAATTCCATCCATGCGTTTGCTGCTTCGGCAAAGGCGAGAACGTATATCGTCGTTTCTTGTTTCAATGCAAGTGGATATCGTAATTCCATAGAAAATTTATCATATATAAATGCACCTCCTTCGTCTTCTGGCGTAAGTGCCGATGCATCGTACCCTCGCATTGGTACAAAATCCGTACCATAATAATAAACATTGCTTAATCCGTCGCCACCAATGTCGAATCGTTCAAATGGCGTCTTGAAATTTTTGTTGTAATATCCCACAAAACCGAAGTCGATTCTTGTTTCCAACACCAAATCTCCGATAATTTGTGTGTACATTTTTGATTTGAATGTCCATTTGTGGTATTCTATCCATTTGTATCGTTCTTCGTCGCTTATGTCGGCATCGGGATTGTCGCGGAATAACGAGTATGGTGGCGTCAATTCAAGACGAAGAGCGAACGACGAACCTCTTCGTGGATACAATGGCTGGTCAATGGAATTACGAGCCAAAGTCGTTCCGAATGTTATGCTATGAGAAATTAAGCTGTCGGGAAGCGATGCTGGTAAGTACAAGTTGTAATTATTTAATTTATAGCGTTTTATACTTATGTCATTGTACAATGTGAAGTAATCGTCGGGTATTTTCAGGTCACGTTGTAAACCAACCGACAAACCGAGTGTTCTCCAGTTTCCGTAGTATTCGCTGCTACGGGCATAACCATTTGCTCTGATAGAATAGTAGGCAGAAATAGTCAGTGCGTTCGGCTTTTTGCCACCAAACCACGGTTCGGTGAATGAGAAATTGTAATATTGGTAATAGCGTGTATTTGCCGAAATGCTCAAACTGAGCGATTGACCGTCACCCGACGGAATAGGTCGCCAATACTCACGTTTCAATGTGTTCTTTAGTGAGAAGTTATTGAGTATCAAGCGGACAGAGCCCAGCAAATAGCTACCGCTCCAACCGAATGAAAGTTCGATCTGGTCGGTTGAACGTTCTTTCAATACATATTCTATGTCAACCGTTCCGTCCATCGGATTGGGTTGTGGATTGACTTCCATGGTCTCTGGATCGAAATAGCCCAACATAGCCAATTCTCGTTGCGTTCTGATGATATCGGAACGACTAAATAATTCTCCCGGCCGAGTACGTATTTCTCGGTAAATTACGTGGTCGTTCGTCTTTGTGTTACCAACGACGGAAATGTTGTTTATGACGGCTTGTTGACCTTCGTAAATGCGTATCTGAATATCGATGGAATCGCTGTTT